>CAZBCD010000012.1:0-21708 GCA_964490205.1 uncultured Pelolinea sp.
ACCCCGAAATGGGTATATTATCTCCTTCTTTTTCCTGATTTTTCCACACCCTCCTCAGTCTAACTTGACAACAATGTCAATTATGCTATACTTTATGTATAGTTTAGTATGCTTTATATAAACGAAGGAATACATATTGAAACTCGGTAATCATTTACGCAAATACCGGTTTGATCACAATGAAATCACTCAGCAAGATTTGGCTAATGCTGTCGGAGTGACCAGATTAACAATTCACTCTATTGAGAAAGGAAAGTTTAACCCTTCGGCTCTATTAGCCTTGAAAATAGTTCGTTTCTTCAAAGTGAAGTTTGAAGACATTTTTTATTTAGTCGAAGAAAGGACTAACGAATGAAAAAATTCGAGAAACTGTTGCGAAGTGTGAGTATTGTTTTAGGATTAGCTTCTACTGCTTTCTTTTTGATTGATTACTTCATTTTTACAAGGCTTCAACCCAAGATGGTTAACTTTGAAGCTGTTAGCCCAACAGAAGAAGGGTTAATGAATTGGGTAGGAATCGGTTTATTGTTATTTTTTGCTTTCTGTTTACTGTCTTTATTTCAAATAGTCAAATTCTTGAAAAACGCCAGGAAGGTCAATCTCTTTTCTCTTTGTCTGATTGTAGGTGGCGTTTTATCGCTATTGTTTATTTTTGGTGATGTAGCTTTACTCAGCGATATTGGTAAGCAATACAAACATGGTTTAGCTCAACCCGAGTGGTTGGTGTTGTATCCAGTGATGGTTTTTCAGTTTATCACTTCAATAATTTTTACTTATTCCCATCTCTTCGGATTCTTTAAAGACAAGCAGGTTAGACATATTACTCGAGATAATAATATCTTTTTGGTTGTTCAATATGTGGGTGTTATTTGTGGTTTGATGGGACTAGCATCTTCCAGCTTGCGCTTTCTTTTCCCTCGAGCACACTAAAGGTTCATATCCTCATGAGTTTAATTACCTTGTTAATTCCTTATGCTTTGGTGGTGGGGTATTGGTTGATAACCAAACTTCAAGAAGAACACCGGCATTGGTACGATGAAAAACAAATTCAAGACATTGGTAAATCAGCTTTTCTAACACTTGTATTAAGCGTGATTTTAATGGCCATGTTATTTCTTATTAATTACAGCAACCTCAGTGGTGTAGTCAGCCTTCTCTGGCTTCCTCTATATCTGTTTTCAGTATTGTTATTTTTCTCCTTGGGAAATTTGTATCTTACTGGGAAAGACTAAAAATATTTTAAAGATAACACTACGAGAAATTCCTCTGTCTGTTTTTATGGAAATTTAGGATATTTCAGGTAGGTTGCCCATTCTATTTTTAGGTATTCGTCCCACCCCATCATGTAGAGCGTCCCACGCTCCCATTTCAAGCGCATCATACCGCCCATCTCTAAGATCAGCGGCCGCACCATCGGCTATGATTTTCCACACTTGCGCGATTGGATTACATAATCCATAGGGTGCGTTGCTAACGCACCAATTGTATTTTCCATTCTATTTCGGCCTAATCTTCAAACAACGCGTGCCATTGCTCCCATTTCTCATCCAGTTCCCCCTGCAGAGACACATATCTTTCACCCAGCTCCGCGATTGATTCTGACGCTTCGATTGGGTTCTCCAGCTTTTTTCCCGCTTCAGCCAGTGCGCCTTCTAAATTATTAATTGCCGCCTCCAATTCCCGCAGCTGCCTGGGATTGATGCGCTTGCTCTTCTTTTTCTTATGTTTGCCTTGATGTGTTTTCTTCTTCACCCCATTAATTGCGACTGCTGTGGCTTTATTCTTCTCCTGTTCCGCCCGCAGCGCGCTGTAATTACCATCGAAAACAATCATATCTTTCTCATCCGGCAGAACTTCCCAAACCTGGGTAGCTATCTTATCCACCAGGAAACGGTCATGCGAAACAAGCAGGATCGTCCCGCCAAACTCAGCCAGCACCCGCTGCAGGATCTCCTGCGAAGGCAGGTCGAGGTGATTGGTCGGTTCGTCCAGCAGGAGCAGGTTCGCGCCGCCCAGCGCCAAACACGCCATCGCCAACCGCCCGCGCTCTCCGCCGGACAGCACACCCACTTTCTTGAACACGTCATCCCCGGAGAACAGGAATTTAGCCAGGTAAGATCGGATCTCCGCTTCCAGCATCTTCGGCATAGTGGATTGGATTTCTTCCACCAGAGTCCACTCATCGTGCAGCCCCTCATGCGCCTGCGCAAAATACCCCACACGCACACTCCCGCCCAGTTCCACCTCACCCGCTAAGGGCGGAATTTTGCCCAGCAGGGTCTTCATGAATGTGGTTTTTCCCGCCCCGTTCGGGCCCATCAGCGCGGCGCATTCCCGGCGTTTCAGAACAATATCAGGGACATTGATCAGTACTTTCCTGTCGTCCTCATATCCAACCCGCACTCCATACGTACGCACGACCAGGTCACCGGAGCGTTCCGCCGCCTGTATCTGCAGATGGATGCGTTTAGTGTGCCGCGGAGGCGCCAATTTGGCTTCTTTCAGCAGCCGTTCCAGGCGTGTGCGCCTGCCCTGCGCCTGGCGCGTATTCTGTCCCGCGATATTGCGCCGGATATAATCCTCTTCCTTCTCGATAAAAGTCCGCTGTGCCTTGAATTCCTTTAATTGGCGCTCATAGCGTGCTTCACGCTGTGTCAGATAGGCGCTGTAATTGCCGTGGTAGATTTCCACCGCAGGCGTCATCTCCCAGACCATATTCACTGTGTGGTCAAGGAAGTAGCGGTCATGCGACACCAGTACCACTGCCCCATCCCATGCCCTCAGATATCCTTCCAACCATTCCATCGCCTGGATATCCAGGTGGTTGGTCGGCTCATCCAACAGCAGCAGGTCTGGGTCAGACAGCAGTAATTTGACCAGCACAGCCCGTGTCCGCTGCCCGCCAGAAAGGATATTTAAGGGTTTCTGATAATCGCTTTTTTCAAAACCTAGTCCGGTCAGCGTCCGCTCAATCTTATTCTCGTATGTATATCCCCCCTTACGATCAAACGCGTCCTGTAGGCTGCTGTATCGCTTGAGCACATCTTCACCAGCAATTCCGTCCGCCATGGCAGTTTCCATTGCACCCAGCTGGCGCTGCATCTTTTCCAGGTACCTCATCGCGGTACGGCATTCATCCCACAAGGTCTGCGGAGAATCAAGTACAGATTCCTGCGGGAGGTAGCCAATCTTGAGTTGTTTTGCTTTCTGCACACTCCCTTCCGAAGGTGATTCCTCACCGATCAGAATGCGCAGCAGGGTTGTCTTGCCAACCCCATTAGAGCCAACCAGACCTATCCGCCCTCGCTTGGGAATGCTGACCGCGATCCCGCTGAAAATATCATCCGGACCGTATGATTTGGCTAAATTGACCGTTGTGAGTAAGGACATATTGAAATTTGATTATATCTTTTTATCAGGGTTCCGCCGGCATCCATTTTATTTACGTAACCCCTGAGATAATACGAGTAAAATACCACTATGAAAACACCGCCAGTTTGCGACTATGAGGGATCTGATTATCAGGAAATTTTTTGGGAGCAGGGTAACCGGGCGTATGAAGATGCTGCCGAAGAAATCGCCCTCAAGCGCTTGCTGCCTTCGGGAAGCGGGCACCTTCTTGAATTGGGCGCCGGCGCTGGGCGCAATACTCACCGCTATCAAGGGTTTGAACACATCACACTATTGGATTACTCTACCACCCAGCTTCAGAGAGCTATAGAACTCCTTGGCATGGATGGGAAATACCGCTACGTAGCCGCAGATTTGTACCGCCTGCCATTCTCGCCGGGTGTTTTTT
Source organism: uncultured Pelolinea sp. (assembly GCA_964490205.1). Classification (GTDB taxonomy): domain Bacteria; phylum Chloroflexota; class Anaerolineae; order Anaerolineales; family Anaerolineaceae; genus Pelolinea. Next base: position 3,800 of record CAZBCD010000012.1, read on the forward strand.
CTGCTGCGACAATGATCCGCACTCTTCATCATTTATCTGACCCGGAGTCGGCGTTACATCAGATCAACGAGTGCCTGGCCAGCGGCGCTGCGTTCATCCTCGAGTTTGCTAATAAGCGTAATATCAAATCTATTACCCGGTACTGTTTTAAGCGGCAGGAATGGAATCCTTTTGATCACGAACCGGTGGAATTCGTTGAACTTAATTTTGACTTTCATCCCGCACGTGTTAAAGAATGGCTGGGACAAACCGGGTTCAAGGTAAAAAAACAGGTCTCCGTTTCCTACCTGCGTGCGGATTTTTTCAAGCGCGTGCTCCCGCTCTCCATCATGCGCGCCTTTGAACATTTGCTTCAGTTTACGCTTTCCTGGGCAGCATACAGCCCCAGTATATTCCTGAGCTCACAGGTTGCAGGCCACAATAAGCCGGAAAGCAGCAGTGCGTTCTTCCGCTGTCCTTCCTGCGGCCATTGTCCCCTGCCAGATACACCGCCAATTCTAATTTGCGGCAAGTGCGGCCGTGAATATCCGGTAAAAGGCGGCATCTATGATTTTCGGATTGATCGATAAACTTACAGGGTGGATCCAAAAAATAAATTCTGCGCCTATCATCGCGCAGCCAGGAGTATGGGTCTCCAGACAACTTCCCCTGCCAAAAATAATTTATCTCATTGTTTCCGCAGGACCCAGAAATGCGATAGTCCCAACCGATTGAGGGGGGTCTTTTCAATAAGATAGATAACAGCACGCAGCATTTTTCCTAAAAGGGGCTGCTTCTCAATAATATTGTCATACGCCCCAAAAACAGTTTTTATTCGCTCGATTTTGAAAGGAAGCCCGTGGAACAGTTTTTTTAAGTCACCCCGGGTGTATACGCGGACATGCGGGGCCAAACGGTTCCGCAGGCTGCGCGGCAGATAATTCACAAACAGTTTATTTCCAAAGTAATAATTTCCGCGCCAAAATACTCCATGAGTTTCAAATGGATATCCCCGGTTTGGGCAGAACAGGATCAATGATCCGCCCTGTTCTAAAGAACGCGCGCTTTCCTCCATCGCTTTCCTGTCATCCTCCACATGTTCGATGACTTCATTGCTGAGAACCGCAGTGAATTGTCCTGAGCGGAATGGAAGATGCTCCCCGGCAGCACATACCAGATGCTCGTTCTTTTTCTTTGCCTCTAAAAGTCGGGGGAATTCAATATCCAACCCCACAGCCAGTTCCGCTTCATGTGCCAGCCGCGCCAGGTATTCACCCACACCGCAGCCATTGACTAATAGTTTTCCGCACACACTATCCGCACTATATTCTCTGACCATTGCCAGCCGGCGTTCCTGGCCAGCACGCCATACATAGGATGGCTCACCGCGCTGCGCGGCTTTCTGAAGGTCATCATGTATATATGTGTCAGTCATTAAAATCATCTTCTTTAATATAAGGCATCCACGCCAGCAGGGTAGTACCCTGCTTACGGATCGAGATCACTTCGATCCCTCCCCCCACTCCCTCCGCGCGGGCTTTCATATTTGATAAGCCGTGTCCAATCCTGTGGTTCGGTTTTGAAATTTCAAATCCGGTCCCATCATCATTCACACGCAGCATCACCCTGTCATCCTGCCGCCATAAACGCACAGAGACCTTCGTTGCCCGGGCATGTTTTGCAGTGTTCGATAATGATTCCTGGAAAATATGGTACAGGGCATCCATCTGGGGCCGCGCCAGTCCATCCACATCTTGCGGCGATCCGGTCAGGTCCACTTCCACCATGGTGTTTGCGCGGAATTCTCTGATCAGGCTCTGCATCCCTTCAAGCAGATTGCTGTGCCGCAGTTGGCGCGGTCGCAGGTCAAGAATATACGCGCGGATATCAGCGATCGCACCTTCTAACGCTTTCATTGATTTCTCAATCTCCGCTACCCCATTACTTTTCCCTTTATTCAGATCCACGCGAGCATGTTCCAGGGATAAGCCGATCCCATAAAGAGATTGGATGATCCCGTCATGCAGGTCCATCCCGATCCGTTCGCGCTCCTCCGTAACTATTTCCGCTCGTATGCGTTGATTCTGCTGCTCGTAATCCATCAGGTTAGCAATCCAATCTGCGATCGATCGGATAAAATCTAATTCATGGTCGCTGAGAAATTTCTTCCGTGTATGTGCCGCGCAGATCATCCCGGTTGGCTTATTTCGCAGGATAATGGGTAGGCAAAGCACCTGCCCATAAGCTTTTTCTTTCAAAGAACGGCTGAGTACTTCCATCCGGCGATTGGGGAGGTTGATTAAGCGCACTTCCCCTTTCAATAAGTACTTTCTTAATAGGCTGCTGCTGCCTGAATATGCATCCTCAGACCAGATATCTTCTAAATGTCCTGCATGAAATAGTTTCTCAAGGTTCTTTTCCCCGGGAATCTTGATGAACACTTCAAACGCGTCCAAATTCTGCAGATCCGCCAATACCTGGAGAATGTGCCTGATATTCTTAATCAAGAATTCGCCAATCGGTTTGCTCTCAGTATGAGTGAGGTCAGAGAGTTGATCGGTTTTCATTGTCTCGATTGGTTGTCTCGGTGTTGATTCATCCATTTCGTTTTTAATATATCTTTTCGCTCCTGATTGTAAACCACGCAATAATAAAGGTCAATTAATATGCTCAACAGGATTCTTTACGGATCTGAGTGGGTATAATGGAATGAAAAATATACTCATGCAAACCAAACATCAGGATAGAAAAAAGCGCGAGATGGCCATGCGAAAAGCAGGCCGTTTACCCCCCGGCCAGGTGCTCACCGATAAATTCCCGGTGTTGCATTATGGCTCAATCCCCGCTTTTAATGAGTCTGGCTGGTTATTTCGTGTATGGGGAGAGGTGGAAGAAACCGTTGAATTATCCTGGAAAGAATTCATGCGGCTGCCGCGGGTAAAAGCAACATTTGATTTACACTGCGTCACCCGCTGGAGTAAATTCGATACCCATTGGGAAGGCATCCGTTTTAATACATTAATTGACACAGGGTTGCTTAAGTTGAAACCATCTGCCAAATTCATCCTTCAGTATGCGGAAAATGAATACACCACCAACCTCCCTCTAGAAATTATATCGGCAGAAACTTTTCTTTTAGCTACCCATTATGAAGGCGAACCTATCACACCAGAACATGGATATCCCCTGCGCGGCCTGGTTGGTGCTGTTCCGGGAAGAAAAGATCTCAAAGATGTTTATCTCTGGAAGGGAGCAAAATGGCTGAGCGGGCTCGAAATCCTGCCGCACGACAAAAAAGGGTTTTGGGAAATGTCTGGATACCATAATGAAGGAGATATTTGGAAAGAAGAACGCCTCAAATAAAAAACACCTCCTGTTGTTATTATAGAAGAGGTGTTTCGTTAATATTCTGTTTTAGATATCAGCACTGATTTCCGGTCATTTTTTAAGCAGGCATTCTCCTGACATAGAACCATAACCACACACCGGCGCCGATAAAGAAAATACCCAGCCCAAGCAGCAGGAGTGAAGGACTCTCTTCACTGAACGCGGGGCGCATTCCCGATCCCGGCTGGGCGCCAAAATCAATTGTTGAAACCTCTCCCGCCCCAATCGTGATCGCGTAATTCATCACTGTAGTCGGATTGTATCCCTCCGGTATAGCGACGCTGATGTTGTAGTCTCCTTCAGGAAGATCTGAGAAACAGAGTGCGTCCCCGCTTGCGTCCGTAGTTCCTGTCTTGTTGATCGTATTCAGTCGATCGGTCACACTCACTGCGCCGCCGGCAAGCGGCAGCTCGGTTTCTTCTGCCAGTGCGTTTCCATTTTCATCAGTGAACAGGTAAATACAGATGCTGCCATTGCCTTTAAATGGAGTGGGTGTTGGAGCAGCAGTCTCTTCTGCAGTTGGTGCTGGGGTAGCCTCCTCTATTATCCCTACCAGCAGTTCTTGTCCGGGGTATATGAACTGGCAGTCCTCCGCTCCAAGGTTATTGAATTCGCGCAGTTCCTGCTCTGATATACCCATCAGTAAAGCGATGCTGATGCAGGTATCATTTTCCTTTACGATATATATGATCCGCCCATTCGCCTGTGGTGTTGGTGTAGAAATCACAGCCTGTGGAGGAGGTGCGCTGGCTGTTGTGGAAATCATTAAGATAATTAGAAGAAGTATCATTAAAAGCAAGCCAAAAGCCCGCATTATTTTTCTGATCATGGTAATCACCTTTTTTGCGATTATAACATTATAATTTTCACTCTCCGTGTAGAATAATACATGATAATCTTCCAACTTTGTAAGCATTCAGTTAATAAAGCGTATAATAACCACATGGCAAATTAGATTGATTCGACATCAGGGAAAGGGAATTAAAAATGAGTTTTCATACGATCATTATTGTAGGTAATTTAGGAAGAGATCCAGAAATGCGGTACGCTCCTAATGGCAATGCCGTCACATCTCTCAGCGTAGCCAGCAACCGCTCGTATACCGACTCCAGCGGCCAGCGGGTCAAAGAGACCACCTGGTTCAGAGTGTCTGTATGGGGTAAACAAGCGGAAAATGTCAACACCTATCTGCAAAAAGGCAGCAGCGTCCTGATTGAAGGCGAACTTCGGCCGGATAAAGAAACTGGCAACCCGCGTACCTTCACTCGCTCAGATGGCTCAGTCGGCACATCCTATGAGGTTAACGCACGCATAGTCCGTTTTCTTTCAACTAAAGGAGGTACTGCTGACAGCGTCAGCGACAGCGGTGGTGGCGGTACTGACGAAGAGATTCCATTTTAAAGAGAAGTTCTATAAAAGAAAATATAAATATGTTTAAAGAATTAACTGATAAAGCTCATCAGGATTTTGAAGCACGCCATCAGGTGCGCGAGAATGCGCTCAAACAAACGCGTAAGTTAACCCGCCATGCTGCTAATGCCATCCGCGCCATTCACCGCAACGAACGGGAAAGCGCCGAAGAGAATATGGATGCCGCAAATAGTATTGTTGCAAATCTTTTAGCTTCTATTAAAGACTTTCCGGAATTCTATTTCTCCGGATATACCCAGGACGCCTTGAAAGAATATGTGGAAGCACGATTAACGATTAATTTTCTCGCAAATAAGCCGCTGCCCTCACCCGAAGAACTGGGAATTGAATATAGCACGTATTTGAAAGGGATGGCCGAAACTATCGGTGAAATGCGCCGCAGATGCCTGGATATATTACGCCAGGGTTATTCCGATGAAGCGGAACGCCTGCTCTATCTCATGGATGAGATCTACGCTCTTCTGGTTACAATTGATTATCCCGACGCGATCACTTACGGTTTAAGGCGCCAGACGGATATGGTGCGGGGGATCATCGAGCGTACCAGGGCTGACCTTACACTCAGCCTTCGCGAACAGCATATGCAGCAGGCATTGAAAGAATTCGAACAACGCATCATCAATAATGGCACGAAGTAAACGCACCATCCGTGCGTCTGAGATCGGCTCTTTCATGTACTGCCAGCGCGCGTGGTGGTACCAACGAAAAAAGATAAAGCCCATCAACGTGGGCGAGCTTGCAGCCGGGCAGAATTTTCACCAAATCCACATCAATCAATCCCGCTCTGCTAATATTCTCAGGGTCATCGCATGGTTGTTGGTTATATCATCGGTCATTATAATAAGCATCTTGATTGCTGCCATTCTTAGGTAAGTTAGGTCATGGAAATAAATACGCTATTAATTCCAATCGTTGTTATCCTAATTTTCCTCGCTCTGATCCTTTTCGGATTATCGCGCCTGTTGTCGAAAAGGACGGGAATTCCCGATGGCCGTATCATTTATTCCGACCCCGGCGTGTGGAAAAAAGCCCTAAAGCCACTATATGATGCGGGGATCGGGCTCACCGGCAGACCTGACTACTTGATTAAAAAAGGTGGCCAGATTATCCCTGCAGAAGTGAAATCATCTTGGGCGCCGCGCAGTCCGTACGATAGCCATATCCTTCAATTAGCAGCGTACTGTGTGCTCGTTAATAGTACTTATGGGCAGCGCCCCCCGTATGGTCTGCTCCGCTACAAGAACCGGACCTTTAAGGTCAAATTCACATTTGATCTAGAAGAGAGATTACTTGAAATAATTGATGTCATCAGAATGCAGAAGAATAAAGGAGATTCACCCAGATCACATAACCAGCCAAACAGGTGCGCCCGGTGCGGTTACAGAAATAGCTGTGATCAACGTTTATGAAACCATTGATTAAGAGCATATAATTTAAAATGACTATGGAAAAGAGAATCTCTAATTTTGGGATTGCTTATAATGCGCAGATCGATGGCGCAGTAGCGATCAGTAAGGAAATTTCCGCCTACCTAACAAAGGCAGGTGCGCAGATATCTTCAGTTGGGGAAATTCAGGAAGAGACAATACAGCATGATATTGAACAGCAAGAGATTGGCGCACTCATCATTCTGGGTGGAGATGGCACCATTCTGCGCGCATGTCACTTATGCTCTTCTGCCAAGATCCCCATCGTTGGTGTTAACCTCGGAACTATGGGGTTCCTGATTGAGTTGCAGAGAGATGAATGGCAGCAGTATCTTCAGCGCCTGTTAAGTGGAGAATACAGGATCGAAAAAAGAATGATGCTCCAAGCGGAGCATTTCCGTAAGGAGAAAAGTTTAGGCGGTTGGCAGGTGGTCAATGAGGTTGTCGTCTGCAGAGGACAGCACGTACGGCCAATCCGCATCGCCACAGAGGTGGATGGGCATCCAATGGCTAGCCATGTGGCTGATGGCGTTATCGCTGCGACACCAACCGGTTCCACCGCATACGCTCTCGCTGCTGGTGGCGCAATTTTACCGCCAGATGTCCGCAACATCATCATCGTACCTATCGCACCTCACCTTTCGCCAGACCAATCCATAGTCCTTTCAGAAGGAGCAAAAGTAACCATCAAAGTCTACACCTCGCATCAGGCTGTTTTTAGTATCGACGGTCACCCACCAGTAATGATGAAAGATGGAGATCAAGTTCGGGTTGGCGCCAGCGAGTATGATTCTTTATTTATCCGTTTCCATGATCCCGGGTTTTTCTACCGGACATTAAATCGCTATCTGGAACAGAATCCAACGCTCTCGACTGGTTGATCTAAATCACCGGTATCACTACCGCAGGTATAATTGCCAGACCAAAATTAAGAAGATAAACCAAATGACTGAAGCCGAAACCCTGTATTGCATAAACCATCTCAACCGTGAGACACTTCTGCGCTGCAATCAATGCGAACAACCTATCTGTATTCAGTGCGCGGTTCGGACGCCAACTGGTTATCGTTGTAAATCCTGTGTGCGCGGCCAGCAAAAAAAATTCAATACAGCACAGACATCTGATTTTATTCTCTCCCCGATAATTGCCCTCATTCTTTCATTCATCGGCTCGTATCTGGTCAGTTTCCTGGGATTCTTTACCATCTTTGCGGCACCTTTTATCGGCATGGTCATTACGCGTGCTGTTCGAGCAGTCGTTAAGAATCGCAGGTCTAAAGCCCTGTTCATTACTACTGCAGCAGCGGGTGCGATTGGTAGTCTTCCACTGCTGATTGCAAGGCTGTTTCCAGTAATAGGCACTTTTGGAATTGGCGGATTCAACATTTACTCCTTACTTCCATTGGTATGGCAGGCAGCTTATTCGGTACTCACCACTGGTTCGCTCTATTATCGTTTGAAGGGAATTTCTTTTTGAAATATGATTAAGTCATGATTAAAGAACTCCATATCGAGAATTTTGCAATTATTGACCAGCTTGATTTGGTGTTTGGTAAAGGGCTTACTACTTTTACTGGTGAAACCGGCGCTGGTAAGTCTATTCTGCTGGATGCAATTGAAGCATTGATAGGGGGAAGAGCAGAAAACACCATGATCAGGTCAGATGCCGAGCGTGCTAATCTGGAAGTGTTATTTGCTATACCCACTCATCATAAAGAAGAAATTATCCCTCTGTTAGAAGCAGAAGGACTGCTGGAAAATGAGGAGGAGATATTATTTAATCGGGAAATACGGCGGGGAGGAAGAAATATTGCACGTCTGAATGGTCGTGTGGTCACTGTTTCTCTCATGCGGGAGATTGGAAGTTATTTGGTAGATATTCACGGCCAGTCTGAACATCTGTCCCTTCTGACCGTCCGCCAGCATTTGCATATACTGGATAGGTTCGCGAATAATCAGGAACACCTCAATAATTACCACACCATCTATCAAGCAGTAAAAAAAGTTCGGGATGATCTGGCTGAATTGCGTAAAGCGGAGCAAGATGCCGCCCGCCAAACCGATCTCCTTAAGTATCAAATCCAGGAGATCGAAGCTGCCAAATTACAACCTGGTGAAGAAGAGGTTCTCCGCCGTGAATTAAGCCGTTTGGCTAACGCAGAAAAATTGGCGTCCCTTGCTCAAAATGCGTATGCGCTCCTCGAGGAAAATTCTCCTGATTCACAATCGGTAAGCGAAATGTTGGGCGAAGTGGCGAAATCAGTGCGCAGCTTAGCCCAGATTGACCATGATCTTGATAACCTGATAGGCCAAAGCGAAACAATCAATTCGCTCATTGCCGATACCAGCCGAACCCTCCAGGATTATATTGAACGGATTGAATACAATCCCAAGCGTTTAGAGCAAACAGAAACCCGCTTAGCGCTTATCTCCATCCTAAAAAAGAAATATGGAGAAGATGAAACATCAGTATTGGATTTCGCGGAAGACGCACGCATAAAGCTTGAACACATATCCCATACTGAAGAACGGATCGAGGAATTAGAGCAGCAGGAAACAATTCTGCTTCAGAAATTAACAGATGCAGCACGCACATTATCAGAAACACGTCAAGAAGCTGCCCGGATTTTAAGTAACCGCGTGGAACTGGAGCTTTCAGACCTGAGGATGGCTGGCGCTCAGTTTTCAGTATCGATCATCCACAAACCAAGTGAAACTGGGATTGTGATGGGTGATGGACAAAAAATTGGGTTTAATAGTAATGGAATCGATCATATCGAATTTCTCATCGCTCCGAATCCTGGAGAGGGTTTAAAACCGCTGGTAAAGATCGCTTCCGGCGGCGAGACATCCCGGCTTATGCTTGCGCTTAAGAACGTGCTGGCTAACGCAGATACAATCCCAACGCTAATCTTTGATGAGATTGATCAGGGTATTGGCGGGCGTGTTGGCGCCGTAGTCGGCGAAAAATTATGGCAGCTCGGCGGAACGCATCAGGTGCTTTGCGTTACCCACCTACCTCAGCTTGCCGCTTACGGTAATCAGCACTTCCATGTTCTTAAGAAAGTCATCAATGGGCGCACACAGACAATGGTTGAGGTGCTGGATAGCGCCCGCCGGCAGCACGAACTTGCTAATATGTTTGGCGGTGACAGCAGTGCGAATCAAGCAACCGCGCATGAAGTGCTCGAAACCGCAGCGCAATTTAAGAAAAATTTCACATCGGATTGATACTCGTGCTGTTATTCATATGACAAAATAATTAATTATTATTGCGTATGTCAACAACCTTGCACAAATTAAACAAGTATGATATAAACATAAACTAAACGCTTGGGTGCCCCCCTCACCCAGGCGTTTGGCTTTTAATTGCCTTTGTGTTATATACTTTATGTATATAATAACAATTAAAGGTAATTATCAATAGAAAGTGCAACGTGGAGGAAAAAATGAAAAAACGATTTGGTGTACTTCGATTACTTGCGACTACCCTGAAGGTATTGGGCATAGTGGTTGCCGCATTGGGGGTGCTGGGTGGATTAGGTACACTTATCATGTCTATCGCTGGTGGCGACATGTGGTCTTCTTTGGGCTATGACGCAAACAGCGGCTTTTTAGTCGGGCTTGCCAGTTCTTTCGGTATCGTTATCGGTGGGATTCTGTCTGCCGTGACCCTGTATGGATATGGTGAACTGCTGCTGCTGCTCCTGTCAATGGAAGATAACACCTTCAGAACCGTCAAGCTCCTGGAGGATGTAATCAAAGACGATCAGGCATAATAGAAAATCAATACTAAACACTTAAAAACCACGCGTTCTCAGGATGTGTGGTTTTTATCATTATTATGATATAAATGTATTAATAACAGCCGGAGGTTCGCTTGCAAACGTATGATATTGGGTTAATAGGTTTAGCGGTTATGGGACGGAATTTGGTACTCAATATGAGCGACCATGGTTTTTCAGTTGCCGTCTACAACCGTACTGTTGAGAAAATGAATGCTTTTCTGGAAGGCAGCGCTCAAGGACGGGAGATCGCGGGTGCTGAATCTCTTGAGGAATTCACGGCTCTACTAAAAAAACCCCGTAAGATCATGCTCATGATCAAAGCGGGGAAACCAATCGATCTTACGATTGATGCCCTGTTACCCTTCCTGGAAAAATGGGATGTGATCATCGATGGCGGAAACTCCTATTTTAAAGATAGCGTTCGGCGCCATGCTTATCTTGCACAGAAAGGTATTCACTTTATTGGCACAGGCGTATCCGGTGGAGAGATTGGCGCCCGACGGGGACCTTCGATCATGCCGGGTGGCTCTGAAGGGGCATGGGAATTAGTAAAACCAATCCTGCAGGCAATCTCAGCAAAGATAGATGGGGATATACCCTGCTGTGAATGGATGGGAACAGATGGGGCCGGGCACTACGTGAAAATGGTTCATAACGGCATTGAGTACGGATTCATGCAGCTCACAGCGGAATCTTATTTTCTAATGAAAGAAGTCCTCCAATTGAGCCATAAAGAGATGGCGGAGCATTTCAAACAGTGGAACAAAGGGAAATTAAGCTCCTACCTGATCGAGATCACCGGCGAAATCCTTGCTGTCAAAGATACGGATGGCAGCCCTCTGGTGGAAAATATTTTGGATTCGGCCGGGCAGAAAGGAACCGGGCGCTGGACCTCAGAATCAGCACTGGAATTAGGCATACCGCTCACCTTGATCAGCGAATCAGTGTTTGCGCGCGCGCTATCGGCTTTAAAAAGTGAACGTGTCAATGCGGGTAAATCGATCCAGGGTCCTGTTTTTACTTTCAAAGGGAGTAAACAGGATGTGCTGCAGGATATTGAAAACGCCCTCTATATGGCAGAGATCATATCTTATGCACAGGGATTCATGCTCTTCCGAGAAGCCGCGAAAGAATACCATTGGAATCTGAATTACACCTCAATCGCGAATATCTGGCGCAATGGTTGTATTATCCGCTCATCGCTCTTAAAACATATCAAGGATGCGTTTTCTAATGACCAAGCTCTGGAAAACTTACTCATTGATCCATTTTTCCTTAAGGTTGCAGAGGACAATATCCATTCTCTGCGGCGAGTTGTTGGCATAGCTGTTCAGGCAGGTGTTCCTATTCCAGCTTTTTCTTCTGCCCTCAGCTTTTTTGATGGGTATCGGTCCGCGGTCCTGCCCGCTAATCTTACCCAGGCACAGCGGGATTATTTTGGTTCGCATACATACGAACGGATAGATAAAGAACGCGGAGAATTTTTCCATACAAATTGGACCGGTGAAGGCGGGGATGTGACCGCTTCTACCTATAACGCCTAATTTCGCCGATAGTTTTCTAAAGAAAGTCCTTGACTCACTGAATTCAATTTTGCTATACTAATACTGGTATGACCTCTTATCAGTTGTCGCATTATGGATAAATTGAATCCATGGAACCCGATCTTAAAACCCGGTGAACTGACCGAATCGCGTCTGATCAACGCATTCCTGGACGGTACATTTCCGATCAATTCTAATTTACCGGGGGAACGCGATCTATCCAAGCTGTTAGGTGTAACGCGGCCCACCCTACGGGAAGCTCTTCAGCGCCTGGAAAGGGATGGATGGATAGAGATCCGGCACGGAAAGCCAACCCGTGTACGGGATTTCTGGATTGAGGGAAATTTAGGGGTCACCATCGCCTTAGCTCAGTACCAGGATCCGCTCCCTCCTGATTTCATTGCTAATTTAATGTCGGTGCGTGTTCTCCTGGCACCGACTTATACAAAGACTGCCGTGAATAACGCCCCTGGTAAAATTGTCGATTTTTTATCATTCGCCGAGGGTCTTGAGGAAAAAGCGGAGATTTTTGCCGCTTTTGATTGGGAAGTACACTGGCAGCTCACACTGCATACGGAGAATTCCTTCTTTACGCATTTCATGAACAGTGTCCGCCGTTTATACGAGATTGTAGGCATCCCTTATTTCAGTTATTCAAAAACGCGCCGTCATTCCCGGCAGTTCTATCTGCGCCTGCGCGAATTGTCCGCTGAGGGGAACAGCGAAGCAGCAGGAGAACTTGCGCGGCAGGTGATGTCTGAAAGCGCCGCGCTCTGGGATGAAATGGTCAACAAAGATTAATGAGTTTTTTCTAACGAGGTGAACGATGTGGAAAAATGGATGGAGAGAATCCGTTTGGGCTGAAATTGACCGCGAATGGGATATGATCGTGATCGGGGGCGGTATCACAGGCGCTGGCATTTTCAGGTCTGCCGTTTCCGCTGGTTTAAGAACACTGCTTGTTGAAGCACATGACTTTTCTTTCGGCACATCCAGCCGTTCATCAAAATTAGTGCATGGCGGATTCCGGTATCTTTACAACCGCCAGTATCATGTAACCTACGAGTCCGTTCAAGAAAGGCAGCGCTTATTACGCGATGCTCCCCACCTTATCACATCACTCCCATTTAACCTTCCGAATTACCGTCAATATAATTATCCTTCATGGGCTCTTCGCCTGGGGGTAATCATCTATGATTTGATGGCACCAAAATGGAATCACCGTGTTTTGTCATCTAACGAAATCCTAGATCAAATCAGCGGGCTCAATCATAACGGGATACTAAAAAGTTTTCGTTATTATGATGCTGTTCTTGATGATGCCCGGTTGGTATTGCGGATCATCCGTGAAAGCGTTCAGGATGGTGGAATTGCCATAAATTATGCATCAGTAGATCATCTTATGCGCGACAAAAAAGGTGCTGTGCGCGGGGTTGTGGTTCGGGACACTGCATCCGACCAGGGACCGACCGTTGAAGTTAAAGCGAAAGTAATCGTAAATGCCGCTGGTCCGTGGACCGACAAGATCAGACGTGAGCTCAAAGCTCCTGACCGGTTGCGTCCGCTGCGGGGAAGTCATTTAGTTTTTAAACGAGTACGCTTCCCCACGTCAGAAGCATTATCCTTTTTCCACCCGCAGGATCGGCGGTCAATGTTCGTCATCCCCTGGGAGGGTGTCACTCTGGTAGGCACGACCGATATCGATCATTCTGAAAAACAGCAGGGATTTCTCAATGAACCCTATACAGAACGGAATGAGATTGAGTATATCCTCTCCGCTGTCGATTTTCTTTTTCCAGGACTCAAGATTACCCAATCCGATATCATCTCTACATTTTCCGGCTTACGCCCGGTGATCAACACAGGTGCTGCAACACCATCCAAAGAATCACGCGCCCACCAGGTCTGGAATGAACACGGCTTGATCACAGTTACCGGCGGTAAACTGACAACCTTCCGCATTATGGCAAAAGACACACTTGAAATTGCCTGCGCTTCAATTGGAAAACAAGTTAAGATCAATCCTCGTCAACAAATGCTAAAAACACTTCAGACAGGTCAGTGCGGAAAACTGAAAAAGGATGCCTGCAACCGCCTGTTTGGTCGCTTTGGCAGGGAAGCCAAAGACCTCCTCCAATTAACAAAATCAGATGAATTGCAGCAAATTGGATCGCTGCCCTCAATCTGGGCAGAAGTGCGGTGGGCAGCTGCTTCGGAGGGCGTGGTCCATCTTGATGATTTGTTCCTCCGTCGGACGCGGATTGGTTTACTCCTGCCCGAAGGCGGTAAATCGGTTCTATCGCGCGTCCGCCAGATCGCCCAGCCCGAATTAGGTTGGTCGGACAGCCACTGGGAAAAAGAAGAAACTCATTACTGGAAAATATGGCGTACATTCTACAGCCCCAAACCGGGATAATTGTTAACAAAAATAGTTAAGCATCACAAACGCGAGGACTATATGAACCAAAAACGTAATTTCATCCCTGACTGGTACGAAGAGAAACACCCATCGGCACATATCGCTCCCTGTTTAAATGGCACGACCTGAACGCATTTAAGCATCCTAACCGCGGATTCTATAATTTACTGCGGGATACATTTCAGTTATCCGATCAGGATTTTAAAGATCCAAAATTATGCCTGGATCCAGTAGAAGAAAAAATCCCATCGAACCTGGATCAGGCGCACATACATGCGATGGAGCAAATTGTTGGAAAACAGAATGTCTTCACAGATACTTACACTCGTCTGCGTACATCCTACGGTGCAGGTATGATCGATGCGCTTCGCCTGCGTGATCACATCATAGAGAATATCAATGATTGCACTGCAGCACCGCGGACTGCTGATGAAATTGAAAGGATCATCAAGTATTGTGACAGCAACCGTATTCCTCTCACTGTTTATGGAGGTGGTTCAACAGTAACACGAGGTGTGGAAGCTCCCAAAGGGGGAATATGCCTTGACATGAGTCTCCACATGAAAAAGGTGTTGGATTTCAACGAAGTCAATCAGACGATCACCGTGCAATCCGGAATCTATGGGCCCGAATTAGAAGAATTTCTCAATCATGCGCCGGAAAGGCTGGGAGCAAAAGACCGCTATACCTGCGGTCACTTTCCGCAATCCTTTGAGCATTCCAGTGTAGGCGGGTGGGTTGTCACGCGGGGTGCTGGACAGAACTCAACATACTATGGAAAAATTGAGGATCTGGTCATCTCCCAGGAATATGTCACACCTGTAGGCGTATTTCGCACTTTAGACCATCCACGCGCAGCCACCGGGCCGGATTTTGACCAGATCATGATCGGCAGTGAAGGATGCTTCGGAGTTCTTACAGCGGTAACTTTACGGGTATTTAAGCACCTCCCCGAACACACACGCCGTTTTAGCTTCTTATTTAAATCCTGGGAAGACGCGGTTAACGCTTATCGGGGGATCATGCAGGGTGAATTTGGTTTTCCTTCTGTTTTCCGCTTATCTGACCCTGAAGAGACTGACACCGCCATGCGTATCTACCACATTCATGATTCCCCAGCCGATACCGCACTTAAATTTCTCGGATATCAGCCCATGCGGCGCTGCTTGCTGCTTGGAACAGCTGATGGAGACCCGGCATTTACCCGATTGGTAAAGCGCAAGGTCACCCATATTTGCCGCCAGTACGGCGCTTTTATCCTCTCACCTTTCAAGGTCACCCGGAAATGGGAACATACCAGATTCACCGATCCATACATGCGGGAAGATCTCATGGATTACGGTATAGTTATTGACACACTTGAATGCGCGGTTACCTGGGATCAATTACAGGTGGTGCATAAACAGGTAAGGCAATTTGTTAAACAGCGCCCGAAGACGATCTGCATGACTCACATTTCACATGCTTATCCACAGGGCGCAAATCTGTATTTCATTTTTGTGATTCGATATCAGGATATCAACAACTATCTAACCTTTCAATACGGTATATTGGACGCCATCCAGGCATCTGGTGCTGCCATGAGCCACCACCATGGTGTTGGTAAACAGACTGCGCCCTGGCTGGAAGGCCAAATAGGAGTTGAATGGATGCGGTTGATGCATGCCTTAAAACAGCATTTTGATCCGCATAACATTATGAACCCTGGAGGGACTTTGGGGTTAGATATATCAGAAGAGCAAAATAATAAACGTTGGGGCTTTACAGAATAATAGGAGGTAAGTATGGCTGAGAACTTATTGGCTATCGATTGCGGAACACAATCTGTTCGTGCATTATTATTTAATCCACAGGGAGACCTCCTGGCGAAAGCTCGTATACCGATAGAACCTTACTATTCAAAAGCGCCGGGTCTGGCTGAGCAGGATCCAAATGTATTCTGGGATGCTCTCTGCCAGGCTTGTAAAAAACTATTTGCGCAGAAGGAGGCTCAAAAAGATAGCATCGCGGCAGTATCTATCACCACACAGCGTGCCACCGTGGTTAACTTAGATAAGGATGGCAACCCGCTGCGTCCTGCGATCATCTGGTTGGATCAGCGCCGCGCGGAAGAATTCCCCCCCGTGAAAGGTTTCTGGGGAGCAGCTTTTACTGTCGCGGGAGAAAGGCAGACCGTTGAGTATTTACAGGCGGAATGCGAAGCCAACTGGATTCATCTCCATCAACCTGAAATTTGGAAAAAAACATACAAATATACTTATCTCTCCGGATATCTGACCCGTTTGCTGACCGGCCGATTTGTAGATTCAATCGGCTGCCAGGTAGGGTATATGCCTTTTGATTATAAGAAACAGAATTGGGCAGCCAGCAGTCACTGGTACTGGCAGGCCCTTGTAATCAAACCGGACAAATTAGTTGAACTCATCCCTGTTAGCAGTCTTCTGGGTGAGATCACACTACAAGCATCAAAGGAAACGGGGATTCCTGTTGGTCTGCCCCTTATCGCTTCGGCTGCGGACAAAGCCTGTGAAGTGCTGGGAGCAGGGAGTTTGGAACCCAATATCGCCTGCCTTAGCTACGGGACAGCCGCAACCATCAACACCACGCATAAAAAGTATATAGAGATCATTCCCCTTATCCCACCATACCCTGCCGCTGTGCCAGATTTTTATAATTTGGAATTGCAGATCTATCGCGGATATTGGATGGTGAACTGGTTCAAACACGAATTTGGCCTGCGCGAGCAGCGCTTAGCCAAAGAAACTGGTGTTGAACCCGAGGATTTATTTGACGAACTCGTCAGGAGTGTCCCTCCTGGATCACAGGGATTGGTGCTCCAACCATATTGGTCGCCGGGTCTGCGCCATCCCGGCCCGGAAGCACGGGGAGCAGTCATCGGATTCAATGACGTGCACACTCGCGCTCACCTGTACCGCGCTATTCTGGAAGGGTTGGCATACGCGCTCAGAGAAGGAAAAGAACGCACAGAAAAGCGTGCCAAGACAACAATTGATCAGGTGCGTATCGCTGGTGGAGGAAGCCAGAGTGATGCCGCCATGCAGCTCACAGCGGATGTGTTTGGACTGCCGGTCTCCCGCCCGTATTTATATGAAGCATCTGGATTGGGCGCCGCCATCAATGCCGCTGTTGGTGTGGGCATCCATCCTGATTACTCCACAGCACTAAAAGAGATGACCCGCCTTGGCGACACATTCCTTCCCGATCCGAAAGCGAGAGGCGTGTATGATCAGCTCTACAATGAGGTCTATCTGCGCATGTATAAGCATCTTCGGCCGTTTTATAAGAAGATGCAGGAATTTTCACTGCCGTCCGAGTGACGGTATAAGTTTAGAGTCTACTGTACTTTTTCTTTAAGCATCTAAGGAATTGAGGTTTATTGCTTCAATTCCTCACCTTTTAAAGTGGCTCGCAATCTTATTCAACCCTCTTTAAATTCAATTTTTCTGCATCAACACCTGTGGCCCAACCTTCCCATCCCGCATATTTGCATCTTTCATCTAAAGTTAAGATTATATGGTCGTCACTGGTATATTCTATTATCCCTGATAAACCTGTTGTTACTTGTCCAAAATCTACCATCGTACCTTCATATTTTCCAAAAACAAAACAATTCAGGCCATCTTGTTCATATAGTCTGTATTCCCCGTCAGCATAATGATCGTTATTTTTTACTACATCATGATCCGCATAAACTAAGAAGTTTAAGTCAGGATTAAGTCTGATGAAAGCGCCGTTCCAAAAATCAGCTTTCCATAAACCTGCAATATTCGGTTGTGTTGACCCACAACCAACTGTTATAGATACAAAGAGTAGTACAAGAAAGAACAGTAAGACCTTACTTGAATTCTTTTTCATTTTATCCTCTCTTGAATTCAACTAGTAAGTGCAACTTTGCAAGTGTTAGAGAGGTAAGC
>CAZBCD010000013.1:0-21294 GCA_964490205.1 uncultured Pelolinea sp.
CATCGTTCCCACGTTCATATGCGGTTTCGTTCGTTCAAATATTTCCTTTGCCATATGTCTTCTCCTGTATATCTGTAAATAATTTCAGTTTTGGCGGTCTGAGCCCTCAATGGGATTTGAACCCATGACCCCGTTCTTACCAAGAACGTGCTCTACCGTCTGAGCTATGAGGGCTTACCTTGCCCATTATTCCCGGAAGTCGGGACAAAAAACGGCTTTTCAGCCAGTGGACGGTGAAGGATTCGAACCTTCGAAGGCGTTCGCCAACTGATTTACAGTCAGTCCCCTTTGGCCACTTGGGTAACCGTCCAAGATTTCAGTTGCAGGCAGGCAAGTGAGATGTTCCTTTGATTCGGAGCATACACACTTGCTTGTTCGCAACTGAGCCGACGACGGGAATCGAACCCGTAACCTATCACTTACAAGGCGATTGCTCTGCCGTTTGAGCTACGTCGGCAAGTAAATATAATCTTAAGGTACAGCCATGAGATTATACCAAAAGCCAATATGTAGGACAAGGGAGGGATTTTACCATAGGAATTCAAAATGGTAAAAAAAAGAGGATACCATTAGGTATTTTGGTAAAGAACAAATTTTATCGCGATGAAATCAATATGGCATTAAGGGATGAAATAGTGGTGTATACGGATGGTGTCACTGGAGGAAAATCAAGGAAAAGAAAATTGTTGACGAAGAGCGTTTAGATAGTATGCTCAATGTCAGTAAAAGGAGTTTGTCTGCAAGATTGATATGATCGATGAGAAACCAATTGAATTGCAGGAGAGCGAATTGCTTTTCGATGGTATAACAATTCTAGCAATCAAACTAACAGATTAAGTTTCTTTAAATTCTCCGATCCTTTTCAAAATTCGCAAGACAGAAAAAGTAACCCACATTGATGGTTCCCGCTTTTGACAAAATTCCCATCCTTTCCATTTCGTCCAAATTGATTCACTGATAAATCTACAATCTGGTCCAGCTTTTGAACGAACCACATTTAGCATTGATCGGAATCGAGGGTCACTGTGGGTTTGCTTATATTGGGATAAGATATCTAGAACGTGAAGAATATCATACCAAATGAAGGGAACTTTCAATTTTCGGAAATCGGTTCCCATCTTAAACAAATAAGGCCGCCTTTCAAGGCTGTGTTCCCATAATCTGAGAATTGTATCTATCCCGATATTTATATTCTCTTCATATGCAGGGACATTTAGCATTGTATTGGTTTTTAACATTAATAAATTAGCATAGGGGCATGGATCGCTTTTCTTCCCTGGTCCGCGGAATTTGCCAAGTGATTTACAGGCCGCACACGGCCAACCATTTTCTCTAATCAGTGAATTAAGGTGTCTGAAAGCGGAAAGAACGATTTCATTATTGCCAAGACCGAACTTGACCAGTATATAAATGGTTAAGGGCGCGTCACAAAGACACCATAGCCATTCATCCACTCCGCTTCCACCAAAATTTGTTGGATAATTTGAAAGGACCTTAAAAGGGCCTTCTTCAGATCTATGTCTAAAAATATTCTTAATCACTGATTGGAGATCTGGTTCCTTAGGGGATATTCCTATATCCGCAAGAAAGGTGAGCTTATGAATGGGGTGGCTCGCATCATTATGCCTTTTTAAAAGGACACGTTCCCAATCCTGCACGTCAGCAAGCAGAGTAATGATATTGGAGTCATTCAGCATATCATTGTATGCGGAAATCACCTGCGGATCTTCTCTTTTTCTATCTAGTAAATTAATTAAAACGTTATAGCGGATCCACGCAGGACCATGGAGTATCCATTGGATTAATTCTTCCATGTCATTTCCACAATCATCTTCAAAAATAATCATTCAGTATAATTATTTTACAAGAAAACACTGATCAATTTATGATGATCTTTGGGTGAAATCAATTTATTGTATAATCAACCGCAATACTTGGAGGTTGAATGGAAATTACTTGGTATGGACACTCCTGTTTTCGAATTAGTGAGCGGAGAAGGACCTCGGTTGTTTGCGATCCATATGATAATGAAGAAGTGGGGTATGATCCGCTGAAGTTGAAAGCGGATATTGTGACTATCAGCCATGAATCACCCCGGTATAAGAATCTCAAAGCAGTTAAGGGCGATCCTTACGTAATCACTGGGCCGGGCGAATATGAAATTGGTGGTGTATTTATCACCGGGCTGCGTACAGAAAAGCGAAAGAAAAATGGCCAAGAAAACCCAACCAACACTCTGTATCTTATTGACTATTTTGGAATAACAATAGTGCATTTGGGAGATATGATGCAGGTCCCTACTCAATCAGAAGTTGAATCATTAGGGCCTATTCATGTGGCTCTTGTCCCTGTAGGTGGAAGTGGTGGGCTGAATGCCGCAAAGGCATCGGAAGTGATCAGCCTTTTTGAGCCAAACATTGTGATCCCTATGCATTACGCAACACCTGCTTCCAAGGTAAATCTAGAGCCAATTGGAAAATTCCTGAAAGTAATGGGTCTTTCTTCTGTGGAAACATTGCCCACCTTTAAAGTATCAAAACCTGAATCACTACCAGATGAGACCCAGATTATTGTGCTGGATTACCCACATTAGAAAGTGATTTCATGCCGGCAAAATTAATAATGACCTGGGATATTAATCAAGAACACGAACAGGAGTACTTTGAATTTGTTGTCCGGGAGTTCCTGCCGGAAGTGCAGAAATTTGGATTCAAACTAAGCGATGCATGGGTAACTGTTTATGGAGATCAACCACAGATTTTAGTCGGCGCAATCCTTCCGACCTTCAAAAAGGTAATTAAAATAATCGATTCTGAGGATTGGACATTACT
The DNA here is from genome assembly GCA_964490205.1 of uncultured Pelolinea sp. Classification (GTDB taxonomy): domain Bacteria; phylum Chloroflexota; class Anaerolineae; order Anaerolineales; family Anaerolineaceae; genus Pelolinea. Next base: position 2,832 of record CAZBCD010000013.1, read on the forward strand.
GGTCAATAATCTCCTGGATTTTGTAACTGACTACCAGGAAAAAATTGTTCCTGCGAGCGGCGGTTTCCAATTCTAATTCCCTTCAATCAAATTTTTTATGAACACCTCTAAAAAGAAGAAGATCCAAGGGAAATTGATAACATGGTACCAATCAAATGGTAGAGAGCTCCCTTGGAGAGGGTTGCAGGATCCTTATCTCATCTGGGTATCAGAGGTGATGCTCCAGCAAACACAGGTAGAGACAGTCATCCCCTATTTTCAGCACTGGATAGACCGATTTCCAGATATTCAAAGTGTAGTAAGTTCATCTGAAGATGATGTTTTAAAAGTATGGGAGGGTTTGGGATACTACAGCCGAGCGAGGAATATTAAAAAAACCTCGAAAATCATTTATCATCAATTTGATGGCGTAATTCCCAGCACTACGCATGAGTTGAAAAAACTGCCAGGTATCGGAGATTATATAGCTGGAGCTGTAGCATCGATAGCATTCGGATTGAATGAACCTGCCCTGGAGGCTAATGGGGTCCGAGTAGTATCCCGGCTCTTTGATTTTCATGGCTTGGTAAATAGAACGAGTAGCAAGAACATTCTGAAAGATTATCTAAGAGAACTTATCCCAAATGGAAATGCGGGTGACTTTAACCAGGCTGTAATGGACCTGGGATCGATGGTCTGCCTACCAGTTAGTCCAATTTGTAAAAAATGCCCAATTCGAAAAGAGTGCCTAGCATTTGCCAGAAGCACTCAAGGGGAACTGCCAGTAATCAAAGAACGGCCTACAAAGCCGCACTTAGAGGTAGTTGCTGCAATTATTGAGAAAGATGATAAGGTATTGATCGATAAACGACCCGCGGATGGATTGTTAGGTGGGATGTGGGAGTTCCCGGGCGGAAAGATTGAACATGGAGAAGACCATCCCAATGCACTGAAGAGGGAGCTAAAGGAGGAATTAGGTATTGCAGTCAATCTGGAGAATCCATTTGGCGTTATTAGACATGCCTATACTCATTTTACGGTTACCGTATATCCTTATTTCGTTGAAATTGTGAATGGGGATCCCAAAGCTCTCGAAGCAGACAAAATTGAATGGGTGGACATCAACGCCCTGCATAATTTCCCAATGGGGAAGGTGGACCGAAGTATTTCGAATGATCTAGAAAAAAGAATGAATAAATACACCGATGATTTTGTATAATGAAAAAGATGGTTGATTTACAATCTTTTTCAAAAAACCGGTCCGAGATGGTCGAATCGCAGATCAAACGCAGGGGAATCAATAATGAACGTGTTCTGCAGGCTTTTCGAACAATACCAAGACATTTATTTGTACCAGAGATATATCAAGCTGACGCCTATGCTGATCATCCACTACCCATTGGAAATGGGCAGACAATCTCTCAACCATATATCGTGGCATTGATGACCAGTAGCTTAAACCTCATGGGTAATGAGAAGGTGCTGGAAATTGGGACAGGGTCAGGTTACCAAACTGCTATTCTTGCGAATCTGGTAAAGGAAGTACATTCCGTTGAACGGATCTCGAAGCTTTCAGATTTTGCAGAACGGAATTTGCGGGTTTTGGGGATGGATAGCATATATTTACATGTAGGGGACGGCTCTTTGGGTTGGCCTGATACTGCTCCATATGACCGCATCCTAATTACCGCCGCTGCTCCTGAAATACCAGAAATAATATTAAAACAATTGAAAGTCAACGGTCGCGTTGTCGGTCCTGTTGGTGGGCGCTGGCGGCAAATGCTGGAGGTTTGGGTGAAGGAGAAAAAACGAATTAAAAAAGAGCAAATCCTGCCAGTGGTTTTTGTGCCGTTGCGCGGGGCACATGGCTGGCAGGATTAATTAAGATTTAAGTATTAGCTTATATTCTGCTGATTGTCACAAGAACGGTTGGTTTTCTGCGGGTTTTCTTATATAAGTAGTTCTTTACAGTTCGGATGACATTTCTTTCCATATTTCCATCTGAGTCCTTGATTGAGTCTATCACTGGCTGTTCAAGTCGGCGAAGTATCTCATCAGCTTCTCGCGAAGCAGCAAAACCACGGCTAGCGATTTCCGGCTTTCCGTGCAGAGTGTTGCCGTTATTCAAGTTTATATGGACTAAAACAATACCATCCTTTGACAGCAGGGTGCGGTCACGTATTTCATCTAAACCCAGATCACCAACCCCTGATCCATCAACAAATATGGTATTCGCTGATACATTACCGTCAATTTTAATCTTTCCCCCCTTGACGTTGATGATCTTCCCGTTTTCAACGACGAAAACACGTTTTTTCGGAATTCCTGTTTGTTGAGCTAGGATTGACGCCTGCTTCAGGTGGCGCATTTCACCATAAGCTGGAATAAAATATTTCGGTTTCGTCAGGTTTAGTAAGAGTTTTATATCTTCTTGACTGCCGTGCCCAGAAACGTGAACGGGAGCAATTTCTTCGTAAATCACGTTAGCACCACGCCGGAAAAGATCATTTACAGTGGAAAAGACAGCTTCTTCATTTCCGGGGATCGTTTTTGATGACAGGACAACCGTATCACCTTTTTTTATGTCAAATTGGCGTTGTGTACCACGAGCCAACCGTCCCAGTATTGAGGTAGTTTCACCCTGTGATCCAGTACACATGATAACTACTTCATGATCGGGCAGCTCCAGTGCAGTATTGATGCTGACCTGAGTACCTTTGGGAATATCTAAATAACCACCAAGCTTTTGTGCCATTTTCACATTTTCAACCATGCTCGTACCAACAAAAGCGATCTTCCGGTTATGTGCAATAGCAGCATTCACGGCTTGCTGTACGCGTGAAATAAGTGAGGCAAAGCTGGCGATGATGATTCGACTTTTCGCTTTTTTAAATACGTCGTCGAACGCTTCGCTTACAATCATTTCTGAAGGGGTCCAACCGGGGCGAGTTGCATTCGTAGAGTCAGCGATAAGCGCCAAAACACCTTTTCTGGAAAACTCTGCTAATTTTGAGTAATCAGTTGTCCAATTATCCACAGGAGTGTGATCGAATTTAAAATCACCGGATTGAACGATTAACCCTTCTGGGGTTTCAATCCCTAAACCAACAGAATCGGGTATGGAATGACATACATGGAAAAAGTCGATTTTAAACGGTCCAAGCTTGATGCTTTCACCTGCTTTAATGGTATTTAATGATGCCATTTCAAGCATGCGGCGTCTGGATAAATTCACCTTTACTAAACCAAGGGTTAATCGTGTTCCGTAAATAGGCGCTTGTATTTCTTGCAGTAAATGATGAATAGCGCCAATATGATCGAGATGGCCGTGTGTAAAGATGATCCCTCGGATCTTGTCCTTACGGCTGCGAAGATAATGGAAGTCAGGGATGATGTAATCGATGCCCAGCATATCATTATCAGGGAACATGGTTCCGCAATCTATAATAATTGCCGCATCTTCATACTCGTACAGCATCATGTTGCGGCCAATTTCCCCAAGGCCGCCAAGGGGTATTATTCTTAAATTTGTGTTTTTCATTTTTTCCTTTTAATAAATAGTGATCTTATGATCACATAAGTTCTGTATAAAAAACACCCTGGTAAGTAGTTCTGACCAGGGTGTTGAATATTAAATTATAAGTTTGGTTCCTATAACAATCATTCAATTGGTAGTCTCGCTTAATTTACCAAAATGATTGTACCATGAGGTTTTTTATCGTAGTGATTAGATTGTAAAAGAAATGTTAATAATTTCTAAACGTAGGCAGTTTGTTTATATAGCTGATCTCGAATTTGGAATACTTGTCGTCTGAAAAGATCGTCCCGCTCGATCAAGTCGGCGATCTTTTCACAAGCATAAAGGACAGTAGTGTGGTCGCGCCCGCCCATTGTTTCCCCGATCCGGGGAAAAGAAGCCTTCACTAAATCACGCAGCAAGTACATAGCAATTTGTCTGGGAAGCGCGATTTTCTTCGAACGGTTGCGACTGAGGAGTTCTTCCTGTGTGAGGTTGAAAGTATCCGCAACTATCTCAAGTATCCGATCCGGTTCAACGGAATTTGGGGTGGGCAGGAAATCTGTTAGAGCAATTCTGGTTAGCTCCATTGTTAGCGGCTTTCCACTCAAATCTGAATAAGCCAACACACGAGTGAGAGCCCCTTCAAGTTCGCGAATATTTGATTGTATCTGATGGGCAATACTTTCCAAAATCTCGCCAGGGACAATTCTGCCTGCACGTTCTGCTTTGGTTCGCAAGATCGCAATACGTGTTTCTAATTCGGGTGGTTGAATGTCAACGATGAGCCCCCATTCAAACCTGGAGCGAAGCCTCTCTTCTAGAGTAACAAGAGACTTGGGAGATCGGTCAGAGGAAATTGCTATCTGTTTATTCAGTCCATGGAGAGTGTTGAATGTGTGAAAGAATTCTTCTTGAGTGGCTTCTTTGCCCGCAATGAATTGAATATCATCAATGAGAAGTATATCGATACTGCGATAGCGTTCTCGAAAACTGACAGTATCACGCCGGCGGATGGCGTTGATGAGGTCATTAGTGAACTCTTCTGAGGAAACATACAACACATTCAAATCACGCTTTGCGGCTTCGTTGCCGATTGCTTGCAGGAGATGGGTTTTTCCCAGTCCCACGCCGCCATACAGAAATAAAGGGTTGTAGGCATGCGCCGGGCTTTCCGCAACTGCCTGGCTTGCCGCATGGGGTAAGCGGTTATTGGGTCCAACAACGAAATTATCAAATGTATAGCGGGAATTAAACCGCATACCAGATGCTTTTATTTGCTTTATGGAAAAACTCAAGGAGGACTTTTTGGTTTCTATTTTAGGACAGGATTCATCGGCAGCCCGAATGATAAATGAAATGGCTTGAGGAGTATCCATGATGCCTGTTAGCATCTTCTCGGCTGTTGTCGTCAGGCGATTTTCCAACCAGTCTCTAGCATAGGCATTTTGTACACTAATGGTAAAAGTATTTTGCTGATGCTTAATTAGCTCAGTGCCTTTTACCCATGTATCAAAAGTGGCTTTGGGCATTTCCATTTGAAGCTGCCCGAGTGTGGCCTGCCAAGCTTGCCCTGCGTCCATTTACTGCGTACTCCCTTCCTTCACATTTCCGGTGCTAAGGTGTATTTAACAATGCCCACTTTGATCGAAAAGTGGGGTCATTTCTATTCAGTTGATAATCGTATACTGTTTTTGGGATGCCCTTCAAGTTTGTTGTTGGGCTTGCCCCGTTAATTGGACTGAGAGAATTTTAGCAAAATTCCACAAAATTAACAAGACTTTTACCCTACGCAAACATAAAAGAATCAATTTATTTAAGGTTAACTATCTTAAAAAGTCATGTGTATTAACATGTGGAATTATCCGCATGTAGAACGTGAGTTCTTGGATAGGGTTAGCGATAGAGATGTGTTCATCCCCTATATATGGTCTCAATCAAGGAGTTTAGTGCGAACTTCGTCGATCGTCACAGAGATATTTAAAAGAACAAAACAATAATAAAATTTAGAAGAGAAAAAACACATACACATTTGTGGATTAAGGATATGATTTGGATGCAATCATTTCTTGTACCGCTTGGTGGGCAAGAGAAACCGCGTAGTTTGTTCCGCGATCCCATGGATATACCTGGCTCATGCTTGCTAAGAACAGCCCAGAAAGGGGCGTTCTTGGCTGTAACAGATTGCGTGAGTGATTGATGCGGGGGATTGGTTGCGCATATTTGGTTCTGAATACCCAGCTTTTTTTAATCCAATCCCTTGTGAAGGATGGATTTATCTTTTTTAAACTAGGAAGGAAATCATCGATTAACTCTTCATTATTCATCTTGTAATATTTATGGGGGTGGTCCAAATAATCTCCACAATAGATCAGATGCTCTCCATTGAAATTATCAGAAGAGACGTAATTCGTGTGTTCCACTAGCGCAAGGAAAGGGAAACCAGCTGATTTTGGTAAGTTGAACCAGTAATAGCCCTCTTTAGAAAGTTGTTTTTTTAAAGATAGGATGACAGCAACAGCGCCAATACTTTTTTGTGCATTGATCTTTTTAACATACTCTCCTTTCAACTGCGGAGTGATGCTGGATAAGCCTTTGGGAGATATTGTTGCCAAAACCTGATCGAAGATGATTTTGTTGTCCTTAATAGATATTTCTACTTTTCCATTTATTAAAGAATTTATCTTTAAGATGCTTGTGTTGAAAGATAACCGAACTCCCTTTTCAGATAATATTTCAGCGAATTGGTTCAGGAACGCCTGGAAGCCGCCCTTGAAGGTGCCCAATTTTGCCGAACGGACTTTGAAGCGTGCCCAAAACCAGGCCATATTTACTTCTTGGTAATAATCGCTGAATTTACCGATCAACAAGGGCTTAAAAAACACCTCATAGAGGTTTTTTCCATAAAAGCGTTTTATCCATTCGCGAGCCGTAAATTTTTCAAGAGGTTTCCAGCGCGAGAAATATTTTAGGTATGTGGTAATGAAGCCAAATCGGACCTTATCGATCAAAGAAAAGCCGGGAAACTTGAGGGCAGCGATGGGTGAGTCGAGTGGATAAAAATTGCCATGATGGTAAACAACTGTCTTGGGTCTGTGAAATTGTACATGTTCAGATAACCCAAGCTCATCAATTAAGGAGAGAATCGCCTTGTCTTTTTTAAACCAGTGGTGGTAATACTTTTCTAAAGACCAATTCCAGTCCTTATCTATAAAGCCTGCAGCCAAGCCACCGGGGTGACTTTCCTGTTCGAATACAGTTACTTCATGCCCTTTTTTATATAAGTCATAAGCAGCGGTCAAACCACCAATACCTGCTCCGATTACCGCAATATTCATGATTCCCTTTCCATATTAACCCGATTTATTTCTTTGCCCCAATCCAATCCAACTTTACTGATAAACAAACCACCAATAATAGTAATCGGCAGCCATAGGGCAGCGTGTAAAAGAAGTATATAACTCGCAGAAATTTCTGGATCCACACCAAATGCGGTCAACATTGCGATACCTGGGGCATCAAAAGTTCCAATATAACCCGGGGTGGAGGGAATTGCGGTGAAGAGATTTAAAACACCGTTCATCAACATTAAAGTTAGAAAACTAACTCTAAACGGGAACGCGAGCATAATAAACCAATAAAAACATGTTTCAAGAAGCCAAATAACAATTGATACGAAAAAAATAATCACTATATCTATTGGAGAGGATAGAGAGCGCAGTCCTTTTGAAAACTTTTGAGAGATTGATTGAGCTTTTCCCCGCCAATTTTTTGGAATCGTTTTTTCAATCACCAGGAAAAGAATTTTTCGTGTTCTTTCAGGATAGACCGCCGCAAACAGAAAGATAAATAATGCACCAATAAAGACGACAGAGCCCCAAAGTGCTGCGGTGCGAACCGTTTCTGCGAACTCTCCTGCGCCGGGTAAAGTGGTGATCTCTGATGAGTTCAGGATTATGAACCCAAGCATGATCACGCCATCAATAACACGTTCGATAATGATGGTTGCCAAAGAAGCGGATACGGGTACTTTATGCTGGTGTTTGAGGACAATTGCGCGTAAAATCTCGCCAGCCCGAGCGGGATAAATATTGTTCCCCATATAGCCGATCGTTACAATCGGGAAGATTTCATTTACAGAGATTGTCTTAATAGGGCGAAGGAATAAATGCCAGCGAAAAGCACGCATCCAGACCGCGATGAAATAGATAATGATGCCTGGAAATAGCCAGATAAAATCCGCAGATTTAATACCCTCCCACACATCGATTAACTGTAATCCGCGCAGTGCGATAAATAATAAGAGGACGCTGATTAGTAAACCAACCCAAAAATGCCAGCGCTTCATATTAAAAATTCTATCATGCTGTTTACTAATTGCAGAGGAATATGGTGATTAATCGCATTCATTTAACTGGGGAAAAATTTTAAAGAAGAATGTAAATGTTAATCCAAGGGATATCTAATCAATCTGGCTCTGTACTTGTCGAGCTTTTTTCACCGTTTGCAGGTGCTTTTACCTGCTCGCTTCTCTTTTCCGTTTTCTTCATTTCTGTCTTTGGCTTGCTTGAGGAAACTGCCCCTGAACTGGAACGATGGTCTGTTGAATAGAACCCTGACCCTTTATATATGATGCCAACAGGTGTGTATACCTTATGCAGTGAATTCTTTCCGCACTCCGGGCATTTCTTGAGCGGATTATCGGAAAATTTTTGCTGCTGTTCGAATTGAAATTCGCAATAGTCGCAATGATATACATAAACTGGCATACTTGAAACCTCAAACAATGTGAATTAGAACGAAACCATATTACATTAGTTTATGATTATATGCCAAATATAATTATTTTGCGTAAGAAAGATATTAATTTGTGTACAATGGAAATATATTCGTTTGTTGGATAAATATTAGGAGGTCGATATGGCTGAACCACGTGAAGTGCGAGCTCCCCGCGGTTCAAAATTAACATGTAAATCTTGGCTGACGGAAGCACCTTTCCGGATGATCCAGAATAATCTTGATCCTGAAGTTGCACAGCGCCCGGAAGATCTGGTCGTTTATGGTGGGCGCGGACAGGCAGTAAGAAATTGGGATTGCTATGAGGCAATTATTGATACCTTGAAGAACATGGAAAATGACGAAACGTTATTAGTTCAATCTGGTAAGCCGGTTGGCGTATTTCGGACGCATACAGATGCTCCGCGAGTTCTAATCGCGAATTCGAACCTGGTTCCGCATTGGGCGACACAAGAGCATTTCGACTTATTGGTCTCGCAGGGACTGATGATGTTTGGGCAGATGACAGCGGGATCCTGGATCTATATCGGTACTCAGGGTATTTTGCAGGGTACCTATGAAACCCTGTCATCGCTGGCACGTCTGCGCGGTTGGAAATCTCTAAAGGGAAAATTTGTTTTAACAGCAGGTTTGGGAGGAATGGGCGGTGCACAGCCATTGGCGATTACAATGAATGAAGGGGTAGGTTTGATAGTGGAAGTTGACCCGGAACAGGCACGGCTACGTAAGGACATTGGATATCTGGATATTATGGTTGATGACATGGAAGAAGGATTGAGTCTGGTCCTTGACGCAAAAGAGAAGGAGATTCCGCTTTCTGTTGGAGTGATCGGCAACGCAGCAGATATTTTCCCCGCCCTATTAGAAAGCAATGTCATTCCTGACGTGGTAACGGACCAAACCCCCGCGCATGATTTCTTGATGTATGTACCGGCTGGTTTAAGTCTTACGGCAGCAGAGGAATTACGAAAACAGGATCCAAAAGAATATACACGTTTATCAATTGAAACAATGACGAGCCATGTTGCCGCAATGCTTGAATTCCAGAAACGGGGAGCAGAAGTATTTGACTATGGAAATAATATCAGGCAGCGTGCGTTTGATAATGGATTAAAGAATGCCTTTGATTTCCCCGGATTTGTTCCGGCATATATTCGCCCATTATTTTGCGAGGGAAAGGGGCCTTTCAGGTGGGTGGCTTTATCTGGTGAAAAAGAAGATATTTATAAAACCGACCAGGCGATCAAGGATCTCTTCCCGGATGACGATCATCTTCACCGATGGCTTCGAATGGCCAAAGAACAGGTTCCATTCCAGGGGTTGCCATCCAGGATATGCTGGCTGGGGTATGGAGAGCGAGTAAAAGCAGGGTTGAAATTCAATCAGATGGTTGCCAGCGGGGAATTGAAAGCGCCCATTGTGATCGGCAGGGATCATTTAGACTCGGGGTCAGTTGCTTCACCAAACAGAGAGACTGAAGGAATGAAAGATGGAACAGATGCTGTAAGCGATTGGCCGATCTTAAATGCGCTTCTGAATGCAGTAAGCGGCGCTACCTGGGTTTCATTCCACCACGGCGGTGGCGTGGGTATTGGATTCAGCCAGCATGCAGGAATGGTGATTGTTGCAGACGGCACGCCAGAAGCTGCTGCACGGTTGGAGCGAGTGCTGACAAATGACCCGGGAACCGGCGTCATGCGGCATGTTGATGCGGGTTACCAGCTTGCGGTTGATACCGCAAAAAAGCATGGGATCAAAATACCGATGATGAAATAAAAAAAGGTGGCGAAAGCCACCTTTTCCATTTTGTAATAATGCTATTTATGGCAGCTGGTTGTTAGCAGCCCAATCTCCACCTAAAGTAACGCGAATATCTAATCCTGCGCTTGGGTCATATGTATTCCAGATATTTGCAGAAGCAACATTCATGGTTTGGGCCAAAAAGGCGACAGTATATGGCTTGCCATTGAAGATCTCAATTTTTGTAGCTGGAATGTATCCGCCAGCATCCGCAACCTGGATAACATTGATACCCTGGGTTAGTAGGTAAGCTGAGGTTCGATCCCCCAATCCACCTTGACCGCTGCCGTCCCAGATGACGACAGTGGCAGCCTCGTCTTTTACAAGGGTGGAATTTTCTGATGGCACAGCAAGAGGTGCACCAGAGCCGCTGTTGGCGAAAAGTTCGTCCCGGAGGATTCGAATCTTGTCGGGGATCGGCTTTAATATCTTCTCTCCGTCCGGCGACGAAGTTGGAATCACCATGTCGTAATTGATAATGCCTTGTTTAATATTGCTGGTATCCAATTGAAGCGCCAGAAGGCCCAATTGGATAGCTTCCTGTAGATTCAGGTTCGTGCTGATGCCAGAGGATATATCCTGGTAAAGCGCTGGTGCTTTTGCAATCAGGTTGGGGAGGTTCTCGTATTTAAGAATACGGTGTTTGATGGCAAGAATTACTTCCTGCTGCCTGCTGGCGCGGTCAACATCACCGCCTTCAGTATGCCGTTCGCGTGCGTAAGCAAGCGCAAGCCCGCCGTCTAATGTGTACATTTTTCCAGGTACGAGAGTTTCCTCTTGTCCACCTCCGAATTTCTCAATTTTGACGTATTGATCGGGGGTAACTACCACGCCGCCAATTTCGTCAATGAAATCTATGAATGCATCGAAACCTATGACAGCATAATACTGAACAGGTACACCGATGAATTGTTCAACGGTTTGGCGGGCAAGTTCAGCGCCGCCACCAGGAAGATTATATGCGGCTCCATTGAAATAGGCTTCGTTGATACGACCATAATCAAAACCGGGAATATTTACCCAGAGGTCCCTTGGGATAGACAGCATAGATGCCGTGTTAGAAATCGGGTCCACGCTGAGCAGGATCATAGTGTCGCTATGCGGTGTATCCCCGCCGCGCCAGTCGCTATAATCCAAACCTAATATTAGGATAGTCACACGGCTTTTCCCGTCCCATGGTTCTGGGGTTGCAACTCCAGAACTGGATGCGAGTTGTGAAATATCGTCCGAATCTTGTCCGAAGATCGAATCTAATATTGGAACTCCCGGAAGATTAAGAATTGTCATACCTGCCGTTAAATTTTTGATGAACCCATAAGAAAATATACTGGTTGTGATTGCGAGAACCATGAATACAATCATGACCACTTTGGTAAGCCCATCCATATTGCGTATCTTTTCAATAAATCTATTAAAGATTTTCATATATTTGTTTACACACTTTAAATAAGGTCGTAACCTATTTTAATGCAAATTCAAGACCAAACAATCGTTACTTCTGATTATTACTGCGGCTTTGGTGGAGGAACTGGCAGGTCTTTATCAGCTGTTTTTTTCCATTTCTCCCCTTCGTCGATCAGCATTACAGGTATTTCCTCGACAATTGGGTATTTTCGACCGCAGTCCTGGCAAATAAGCCAGGTGTCTTTATATAATACTAATGCTCCCTCTTTTTCACGCACGCACGCAGGGCACCGTAAAATGTCTAATAGGTCTTTACTGACCATTTGGTCTCCTTTTCCTTTATTAATCATCGATGGGTATTTTACCACCTGCGTACTTTATTTTGAACTACTGAATTAATCCTCGTTCTGCGTGGGGATACCATCTGTACCGGGCCCATATTCGAACACTGCACGCCAGGGTTCATAGCGAGTGAAAAAAGTATCCTCAAGGAGAATTTCACCATCCCTGGATACAAACCTAGAAACAGTAACATCTGCCCCCTCTGCTTCCCAATCAATTTGCGTAATTTCTCCAGGGTCAAGGTCTATGTTCAGCTGATAGAGCGGTATTTTCGGTTCAATAGTGTTAGTTGGTCCGGTTGTGGTCCATTTCATTGTTCGCCCATCATGCGTGGAATAGAATTTCCAGGTCAACCTGCTTGCCGTTCGGTTGATATACGTTTCCATTAATAACCAATAAGGCGTATCGTTTGTGAATTTAAGGTCAACTAAGGGAATATACACAGTTGCATCCAATCCTGCTAAATTAACGTCCCGTTTATTTCCGGATACTTTTTCATAATATGAAACACGGTACGCGTGTGGATGCCGTTCTACAATCGGAAAGCCGGAAAAGAATACAGTACGGAACAGGGTGGTGCTGACCTGGCAGACCCCACCACCTATTCCTTCGATAGTTTTCCCGTTGTAGATGATCAGCGCCTCAGAATAGCCGTTATCAAGGCTGATCTCTCCCATAGCGTCCGCCATTGAAAAAGTCTCTCCTGGCGGGATCAGTAAACCATGGAACTGGTTGGCCGCAGTTTCAATATTATGGATACGCGCCTGATCGGACCCGTAAAAATAGGAACTTTCCTGATGCAATAAATCCGTAATTCCAAGTTCCCGTGCAGAGGAATAATCACTCACTTCTGGCGAGTGGTGATCGACAGATAAGACTGCTCTATGATCACCGTTGGCTAACGCATTTTGGATCATCTCCATGCTTGCTTCTACATCCAATGTGTGACCGTTCTTTCCTTTAGAGAGCAGATCCAGTTCGCGAGTGTCATCATTGAAAATAAAGCGGGGGTTTTCAGAAGGAGAGTCCACTTGTTCTGAATTAGATAGGAGTAAATTCAACAGGTACTCCTCTCTTACTTGTGGAATAATAGTTGAGGTTTCTTTGCCGCTAACCTTAAACATAAGCATTGGTGCTAAATTCTTGGGAGTGATGGTCCAGGTTCTTTTTTCAAGCCCCTCATCTTCAGGTGTTTCTATAATGAACGATTGATCAAGTATATCCTGGGCGAGCGGAATGAATTTGTTGGCATCCATCATCGATGGATATTGCTGTTCTACCTGAAGATCAATTATTCCGGGATTGGATTTTATTAGGTGTTCACGAATAGCAACAAGGGAAGCATTCATATCTAGAATGTACCCGATTTGACCGGGCGTGGCGGTGACTTGGGTGCCATTTATTTCAAGACTAGCTTCTACTAACGGCTGGTCCTTTTTGCTGCCGATTTGTTGTAAAAGGTCCACAGCAATCTGTTCGTTAAAAATAAATACAGGGGCAGTTTCGATATGGGGGGCAAAAATGAGCGCTTGCTGCCACACCCATTTTCTTAAAGGGAAACTGCGGCCGAATTGATATGCTTCTTCCGCAGTAGAGAGTGCATTCAGGTGGATACCTAATTGCCCCGGTTCCACGGAAATGTTTTCATCCAGATATTTCAGAGTGAGGAAACCAGAATCGGAAAATTGATAGTTTTGTGTTAATTGATCTATGGCTTCGTCTACTGCTAATCCTCCCATATGAATATTGTGGATATAAACCCCCGGGAATATTCTCCCGTGATACGTCAACTGGAAAATTGTGATGCTGGAAAGCAGAAGAAAAAGAAAAATAAAAATCCCTATACCCAGCGCAGTCAGTGCCTGAAGAAGCAAAGCAACTGCCTGATCTCGCGATCGCGAATTACTAATACCCATGATAGAAAAATTATAGCATTATGGTTGAAATGAGAAAAAAAGTCGATTAATGTGTTTTTAACCTTAAAATATTATAAAAAACCACCAAAATTCAGGTTTTTTATGTATTTGACCTTGACATGAGAAGGAGCTGGCTTTAGAATATAACCAGTTAGTTACCTCAAAGCATTTGCAAACCAGCAAATCGTTTACAATTGAATAATCGAGGTGAGCCTGAGAGGCCATAGCGAACAACCTGATCCGATGTTTGCCAGTAACGAAAGGAAAACATCGGTCGTTTTGTCTCTGAACCCTTGACAGAAAAAAGGGTTATGGTAAAATCTGCCTCTCAATTAGAGACTGGACCTTAACAACTGAAGAGTGAAAGGAAGTGTACCTTTAAGTTCTATTGAGTTAATTTTCGTAATCAACACCAGTTATGGTGTTAGTTTTTGCGGAGAGTTTGATCCTGGCTCAGGATGAACGCTGGCGGCGTGCTTAATACATGCAAGTCGAACGAGGAGCTATTATCTTCGGATGAGAGAATTCCTAGTGGCGAACGGGTGAGTAACGCGTTGGTGACCTGCCCCAAAGAAGGGGATAACAGTTCGAAAGGACTGCTAATACCCTATGTTATCAGTTGGATTAGAAGCCTACTGATTAAAGGAGTAATCCGCTTTGGGAGGGACCTGCGTCCCATCAGCTAGTTGGTAGGGTAACGGCCTACCAAGGCAATGACGGGTAGGGGACCTGAGAGGGTGGCCCCCCACAATGGCACTGAAACACGGGCCATACACCTACGGGTGGCAGCAGTAGGGAATATTGGACAATGGGCGAAAGCCTGATCCAGCAACGCCGCGTGCACGATGACGGCCTTCGGGTTGTAAAGTGCTTTTAGAGGAGATGAGAAAGGACAGTATCCTCTGAATAAGCCTCGGCGAACTACGTGCCAGCAGCCGCGGTAAAACGTAGGAGGCAAGCGTTATCCGGATTTATTGGGCGTAAAGCGCGTGCAGGCTGTCTATCAAGTTGGATGTGAAAGCTCCCGGCTTAACTGGGAGAGGTCGTTCAATACTGTTAGACTAGAGAATGGGAGAGGGAGGTGGAATTCTGGGTGTAGTGGTGAAATGCGTAGATATCCAGAGGAACACCAGTGGCGAAAGCGGCCTCCTAGACCATTTCTGACGCTAAGACGCGAAAGCTAGGGTAGCAAACGGGATTAGAGACCCCGGTAGTCCTAGCTGTAAACGATGTAGACTTGGCGTTGGCGGAGTTAAATCTGCCAGTGCCGTAGCTAACGCGATAAGTCTACCGCCTGGGGACTACGATCGCAAGATTAAAACTCAAAGGAATTGACGGGGACCCGCACAAGCAGCGGAGCGTGTGGTTTAATTCGATGCTACACGAAGAACCTTACCAGGGTTTGACATGTAAGTGGTAGTGATCCGAAAGGTGAACGACCCCTCGGGGAGCTTACACAGGTGCTGCATGGCTGTCGTCAGCTCGTGTCGTGAGATGTTCGGTTAAGTCCGCTAACGAGCGCAACCCTCGCCGTGTGTTATACGTGTCACGCGGGACCGCCGGTATCAAGCCGGAGGAAGGTGGGGATGACGTCAAGTCAGCATGGCCTTTATGTCCAGGGCTACACACACGCTACAATGGTCGGTACAATGGGTCGCAAAACCGCGAGGTGGAGCCAATCCTCAAAGCCGATCTCAGTTCGGATTGCAGGCTGCAACTCGCCTGCATGAAGCTGGAGTTGCTAGTAACCGCGCGTCAGCAATAGTGCGGTGAATACGTTCCCGGGTCTTGTACACACCGCCCGTCACGTCATGGAAGCTGGCAACACCTGAAGCCGGTATCCTAACCGCAAGGAAAGAGCTGTCGAGGGTGGGGTTGGTGACTGGGACGAAGTCGTAACAAGGTAGACGTACCGGAAGGTGCGCCTGGATCACCTCCTTTCTATAGAGAATCCGATCAACCGTCTACGGACGGAAGATCTACTGCCTTCAACCTCAAACGGTGAAGAGGCAATAGAACTAGGCATTTCCTTTCACTCCTGAGTTGTTAAGGTACCCGAACGGGCCTTTAGCTCAGCTGGTTAGAGCGCGCCTCTGATAAGGGCGAGGTCTCAGGTTCGAGTCCTGAAAGGCCCACCTCAAGATTGACTTGGGGATGTAGCTCAGATGGGAGAGCGCTGCCTTTGCAAGGCAGAGGCCAGGGGTTCGAGTCCCCTCATCTCCATAAAATGAGTAGGAGAATATTGGAAAAAAAAGATAAAGAAGCCAATATAAAAATATAAGACGAATTGCGAGGAAATATCAGCCCGGCGATTTGTCGGGCATATGTGTCTAAATGAAGATTAACAGTTGAATAGTTGGAAAGTGCTCACTGCGGTAGATGAATACCATCTCCGGCAGTGAGCACGGGCTAACTGTGCTGGCAGAAATGCCATAGAACCTTAAAAAGTGAATAGTATGTAAGCCAAATTTAAAAAGCAAAATTTTAATTTGATGATGGGAAAACGATTAAAGAATGTCGAGTTCTCTGCATCACGTTGAAGCTACTAAGAGCTTACGGTGGATGCCTTGGCGCTAAGTGCCGATGAAGGACGTGGGTCACTGCGATAAGCTTCGGGGAGCCGTGAACAGGCTTTGATCCGGAGATTTCCGAATGGGGAAACCCACCGTTGCAAACCAACGGTATCCACAGCTGAATATATAGGTTGTGTGAAGGGAACCTGGGGAACTGAAACATCTTAGTACCCAGAGGAAAAGAGATTATTCCCAAAGTAGTGGCGAGCGAAATGGGAACAGCCCAAACCGTGACAGCTTGCTGTCGCGGGGTTGTAGGACCTGGCATATGGAAGTTACAAAGTAAATCACTAGCAAAATGGTGTGGAAAAGCCAACCATAGAAGGTGATAGTCCTGTACGCGAAAGAGATTTACCTTCCGCTAGGCACCTGAGTACTGCCGGGCACGCTAATCCGGCAGGAATCTGGGGGGTCCACCCTCCAAGGCTAAACACACTTAGCGACCGATAGTGAACAAGTACCGTGAGGGAAAGGTGAAAAGCACCCCGACGAGGGGAGTGAAATAGAAACTGAAACCGTAAGCTTACAAACAGTCGAAGGGCTAATGGCGGGTTGGTGCTCCAGTGAAAGCTGGGTGCGCACCGCTATGCCTGACGGCGTGCCTTTTGGAGAATGAGCCTGCGAGTTAATCTTTGTGGCAAGGTTAAGGGAGTTACACCCGGAGCCGTAGCGAAAGCGAGTCTGAACAGGGCGTTCAGTCGCAAGGATTAGACCCGAAACCAGGTGAGCTACCCATGGCCAGGGTGAAACGAGCCTAAACTCTCGTGGAGGCCCGAACCTACTAATGTTGCAAAATTAGGGGATGAGCTGTGGGTAGAGGTGATATGCCAAACGAACTTGGAGATAGCTGGTTCTCCCCGAAATAGCTTTAGGGCTAGCGCCATGCGTTAAATATTGGAGGTAGAGCACTGGATGGGCAAGGGGGCTTATAGCTTACCGACCCCAACCAAACTCCGAATGCCAATATTCCAGAGCATGGTAGTCGGACTACGGGAGATGAGTTTCGTAGTCGAGAGGGAAAGAGCCCAGACCATCGGCTAAGGTCCCCAAATTCAAGCTAAGTGGGAAACGATGTGGGATTACTGCAACAACCAGGAGGTTTGCTCAGAAGCAGCCATCCTTTAAAGAGTGCGTAACAGCTCACTGGTCAAGTGATCCTGCGCGGAAAATCTAACGGGGCTAAGCTTGGTACCGAAGCCATGGGTTCCAGCATTTGCTGGAGCGGTAGGGGAGCGTTCTGTTTGCTGAGAAGGTTGACCGTAAGGACAGCTGGAGCGGACAGAAGTGAGAATGCAGGCATGAGTAGCGTAAAACGTGTGAGAATCACGTTCGCCGTAAGTCTAAGGTTTCCGACGCCAGGTTGTTCCGCGTCGGGTTAGTCGGGTCCTTAGCCGAGGCCGAAAGGCGTAGGCGATGGATAACTGGTCAACATTCCAGTACCACTTTGAAGGAGCGATGGGGGGACGCAGCGAGGTAGGCCAGCCTGCGATTGGTTGTGCAGGTGCACCTTACGTCAGACGTTGAGGTCCGTAGGTAAATCCGCGGACTGAGTTGAGGTATGGTGGCGGTCCTCTAAGGCATAAGTGAGCTAAGCCTTGCTGCCAAGAAAAGCCTCTAAGCGATGATTTCAGAGTGCCCGTACCGCAAACCGACACTGGTAGACGAGTAGAGTATACTAAGGCGATCGGGAGAACCTTCGTTAAGGAACTAGGCAAATTAACCCCGTAACTTCGGGAGAAGGGGTGCCTCTTTACGTGAGAGTTTACTTGAGCGTTGAGAGGTCGCAGTGAACAGGCTCTAGTGACTGGTTAACAAAACCACAGGTCTCTGCTAAGCCGTAAGGCGATGTATAGGGGCTGACACCTGCCCAGTGCCAGAAGGTTAAAAGGAGGGGTTAGCGTAAGCGAAGCTCTGAATTGAAGCCCTGGTGAACGGCGGCCGTAACTATAACGGTCCTAAGGTAGCGAAATTCCTTGTCGGGTAAGTTCCGACCCGCACGAATGGTGTAACAACTGGAGCACTGTCTCAACGAGGGACCCGGTGAAATTGAAATAGCTGTGAAGATGCGGCTTACCCGCAGCAGGACAAAAAGACCCCGTGGAGCTTTACTGCAGCTTGGCATTGAGTTTGGGCTT
>CAZBCD010000014.1:0-21229 GCA_964490205.1 uncultured Pelolinea sp.
CGAAATGGGTATATTATCTCCTTCTTTTTCCTGATTTTTCCACACCCTCTTTTAATACACGAAAATCATCAATACGTTTAGTAATTCCAATTACATCCAGGTATTCAAGCAAGGCTACAGCATATTTACGAGTTGTATTGAAATGATCCCGAAACTCACCCACTGTAATCTTTTCGCAGATTTCGAGCAATTCTCTCGTTTCCTGGATAATATTATCAAGATCTTCTTGCTGAAAGACAACACTTGGGGTGATTTCAACAATTTTCCCCTTAGAAACCAACGCGTAATATACTTCTTCCCCAACAATTTCAACACACTCATTCACAGAGGGAGCAAGGAAGGGTGATTCAGAAAACACAACCTCGAATTGCTTAATAAGATCTAATTGATTTGCGGAGAACACAACCTGATGATCATGAAGTATAAGATGAGTACCTGATTTTTTAATGTTTCCTTCAGATTGCATTTTTTCTGCGATCAGGGAGATCGCTTTTCGAGATACGCCAATCAAATTGGAAGTATCTTCCATTCTAATACCTTCCTTGAGAGGATATTTTTTATGGTAGTCCGCAATTATTCCTATTATTTTTTTCGAAAGTTCCGACCAGTGTTTTTCAGTAATAAGCCAGCTTGTGGGATTTAATCCACTCTTTTCTTCAAACAGAATAATTTTCCCGTTTTGTATCAGTAGTTCAATCGATTGCACAGCTGATTCTTCTTCAACCTCAATTATTCCTAATAAGTGAGACAGTGTTGAAATCTTAAGATCAGAAAGTTGAATGAGAATCGTGTCCTGAATTGATCCACTCGAAAGAGATTTAAATTGGCGAATTACTTTTTGAGAAAAACGCCGGTGTCTTCTATCCGGGTGTGCAGTTAGAACTTGACCTCCTCCAATGGTTGCCGCAGGAGACGGTCTTCTGATGATGAAACGATCCTTACTTTTCACAACTACTTCTTTTTCAAATTCTAATTGTAGCCAACCAGTATCACCTGGTTTGATCTCCTTTTGGCCAATAACTCGTGCTCGCGCCATTGATTGCGATGATCCAATAAATATCTTCAAATGGTCATCATGTTTAATCTTTGCCGAACTATTATCCAACAGACTGATTTCCACATCTATTCGATGTGTTGAATGTAATTGGCCTGTCAGACATACAACATCCCCCCGCTGTAATAGGTTAACCTCAACACCAACAAGGTTTATAGCTGTACGGTTACCGGGCTCGGCCATTTGTTGTTTTTTCTTATGGTTTTGTATACCGCGAATCCGTGATTTAATGCCAGGGGGTAATATTTCCACTTGATCGCCCACCTTCAAGCTTCCGTCAAGAAGAGTTCCGGTAACAACTGTCCCAAATCCTTTTAATGAAAATATTCGGTCGATAGGTAAGCGGGGTTTATGATTATCATTTTTAAGCGCGCATTGTTTCAATAATGTATCAAGACTACTGGAAAGCTCCATCAACCCCGTTTTCTTAACTGCGGAGACTTTCAAAATTGGAGCTTCCTCCAGGAACGAGTTCTCAACAAGGTCCCGGATATCAGTTTCAACAAGATTTAGCCATTCATTATCTTCTACTAAGTCAACCTTGGTTAGGACGATCAAACCAAGGTTAATTCCAAGTAATTTTAGGATATCGAGGTGCTCTCGCGATTGCGGCATGATCCCTTCATCTGCAGCAACTACGAATAACACAGCATCAATACCCCCCACTCCGGCAAGCATGTTATCAATAAAATCTCGATGCCCTGGGACATCTACAATTCCAATCTCTTCACCCGAAGGCAGGGTAAACCATGCAAAACCCAGATCGATCGTCATTTGCCGTTCTTTTTCTTCTTTTAATCGATCCGGATTGATCCCGGTTAGCGAGTAAATCAAAGTGGATTTCCCATGATCCACATGACCTGCAGTTCCAATCACATACATAATGTTTTTTTATTTAGATCACGATTATTGTCGTGGTCTAATTTGTCCGAATGCGTCCATCCACCCATTCACCATTTTCATAATATTTTGCATGCCTTTTTGTATTTCTGTACTCATAAGGAGGAGGACTTCCTGCATTTCATTGTTATTATCTTCGAGAAATACCATTCGATCTTTTAGCAATTGAAATTGATCCGAATACCCCCCTTGTTTATCATCAATTACCATTGAAATATTAGACCATCTTTTTTCAGAATCAGCTTTATAAGTAGTCCATTCTTTCCTGAATTTTTCATCCATAAGGCGATACATTTCTGTTAACTCTTTAATTCGTCTTTCAAATTGCTGGGTGATGTCTTCAAAATTATTTTTTGATTGTTCAAGACCAAGCTGTTGATTCTGTAATTCGGGTAATAAACCATATATTTGTTTTGAGAATTCTTCAAATTGCTGTTCCCATTCGACCCAAATCCTATCCCGTTCTTTTTGGATGAGTGATTGTTTTTCTATAGAATCCAACTGAAGTTGTTTACGCTCAGATTCAGTCACGATTATCTCATTTAACCGGCTTTCATTGTTTCTTAGAGAATTAGAAATAACCTCAAGTTTTGATCGGGTTTCATCCTGTGTCCCGCGCGAAGCCCCTACCTCAGCCTGCAGGTTTTCAACCTGCTTTACCATTCTGCGTAAATCCTGATTGAATAAATTCAACCCGCTTTTTGTATCTTCAGATGATTTCAGGATCTCATTAACTTCATTTTCCTTCTCTTTTAATCGATTGGTCAGTCTAATACTCTCCTCTAAAAAGGATGTTAGCTTTTTATCAACCTTGCCGGCTAGTTCAGCTCTTGTTTTTTCAATCAATGATTGGATCGATTTTAGATCCTCATCAACAAGATTCGCACGCAATTGTTCCTCCTGTTTTCTTTGTTTCTGAAATTCATCCAATTTCCGGTTGAAATCTACCCGTACTTGAGTAATTGCTGCATCAAACTGCCCTAATCCCATAACGGTTGAATTCAACCTGGCGATTTCTTTTTTTTCATCGCGCATTAAATTCAGGAATCCTGATGTTTTGTCATCTACTTCATTGATCTTATTGTTTATTGTGGATAATGATTTATTTAAAGATTTGATCTGATCGTCCATTTTTTCTATTTTTATTATTAGTTCTTCAAGATTCATTAGATACTCTTTCTATTGCTTTTGATAGGTGATAATCACATTTCAGAACTTCTATTATTTTATAAGAAAATCGAACCCTGAAACAAGATGTTCAAATCTCATTAGAATTGTACGCGGGAAAATACCGGAAATAAAAAGGATGATTAGAATGGAAAATATGAATATATCTTCTTTTACTGCATCCATTAAATATCTAAATTTATAATTATTTCGAAGAATTTCCTTGGTTAATCTAAACACATTTAATGTGATTAATATATTACTCAAAATCATCAATATGAGTAGCATTGGATAATCAGCTGCCAAATATTGGTATAAAGTTTGTATGGGAGGGAATCCAATTGTAAGGGGCATTCCAGATAGTGACAGTAGTGAAAAAAGAAAGCTTGCTCCAATAATTGGTCTTTTTTGAGTTAGATCATTGAAGCTAAGGGTTGACATCCTCTTTTCCGAGGATATGAAATTAGAAACTGACCATGATAATAACGAGAAACTGATCAATCGAGACCCGATCAAATATGTGAAAAGTATAATTCCCCTCGTGGCAGATAGACCAACTGCCACAAGTAATATCCCAATTGAATGGAGAAATTCGTATCCGATCAATTTTTGAATACTTTTTTCGAAAAATAGCCCTACTGAACCAAATCCAGCCATAATTATTCCTAAAAACCGTAAGGCCTGGAAAAATACCAGGTAAGTCCGAAGCCATGCGAAGCTATTGATGTATTTAAGAATCAATATAAAGTAAACAGATTGTAATAGGAGGAAAATAACTCCTGAATCTATAGGATCAGTATCATCAAATATCTTAGGCACCCATGAATGGAATGGAAAAATCGCCAACCAGAAGATAAAACCCAGGCCAAGTAACAATGTTGCCTGAACCAACTGCTCGGAGTTCACTGGGCTGATTTCACCGCCAGCCAGAAACCATCCTGCTAAAAGTATGAATGGCATAGCCATGGTTTGAAATATTAGATATCTTGATATACCGCTCTTTTTATCAGTATGTGGGTTCACAAGAAGAGGTATGCTCATGATTACCGCGATCTCAATGATCAATGCAGAATATAGAAAAGGTTCAACAGAGACTGCAGCCAAGAGAAAGGCTGTATACATTAATCCAAAGGGAATAAAGCGTGCGTGCTTTTTTAAAATGATTGAGGTAACCCCCCAAATCGCATTAAAAAAATAAACAAAGAAGATTAGAATTTTATCGTTTTCGAGTAAAAGAAAACTTCTTCCAAGGATATTCAAAATCGAAGAAACCCCAATTGTTAGGAGTCCTCTATCGCCGGTCAGATCTATTTTTATTATTATAGTTAATAAAGCAAAAACAAAGCTTATTCCAACAAAAAGGTAACTCTGTATTTTTCTATTTTTAATAAAAAATAGAAAAATAGAAACGATTGGCGGAAAAATGATCCAGATTAACGGAGCGTTCATCCCACTTCCCTATCAGGAACTGTTGATGAGAAATATCCGCTCAGCAAACAGATCAATATGACAATGAAAGAGTAAACTCCAGTGACCAAGGCTGATCCTTCTAATGAGGAATAAATAATATCAAACCCTACCAGTATCGTTAATAATCCCAAAACGATTTCAATAAAATCATCGGTTAGACTCATGAAAATTAGTCCAGAACCCATTAACGATAACCCGATATACAAATTTGTATAGGGTATTGGAAGCCATTCATTAATAGAAGGGGCAATTGCTGCGACCACTATCCAGATGAGAGCTGCCATCAAGAACCGAAATACCATTTCAGAAGTGAAGCGGTGGCTGTTTATTTGATTCACAGAATTTAACATTGAAGTGCTCAATAGTGCAATACCCATCCAGCCAGAAATCAATTTTACAGAGGCAAGCGCTACCGGCCATATTTGAAGTATCACTATGAACCCTACTAGATATAAAGATGCTAAGCCCGCAATACGCATTCGCCAATCGGAAGCAACAAGCATCAATCCAACTGCCCCTAAGGCTGAAAATATAAGCAAGTTATTAAGGATCATTATTCTAAGTTCCCACCTGAAATAATAGGATTGTCAAAAAAAGAGCCAAAAAAACCACTGCCCATAATATTCCCCCCGCACCTTCAAATAACCTTGTTATAAAGGTCAGGAGGTTCTCAAAAAGTGAATAGACAGTATTTGAAATAATTTGCATTACTTGTAAGGAAATTGAAACACTTCCTATCCTTATCTCTCTAATGTTTTTAGCCTTATTAATGTGAATTTTCGATTTGATGTGATAAAAATACACCAAAATTGATAAGGATAAAACAAACAATCCAAACCACCAACCGCTGAACTCATCTGCTATGAATTGAATATTCTTCAAGACCACAGCACTCATTGAAATCAGAGGGAGAAACAATCCAATTAGATAAATTGCTTGATACCAGGGTTCCAGGTAGTTATATTTTCCGCTTTTTCTCAATGAGTGTTTTATATACCCACCAATCACCAATATTATTGGTAAGGTCATTAAAAATAGATCTATCGAATTGACACTCTGTAAGAATTCTTTTAATCCCTGTAAGACTAAAGAAAAAGGTAGACCTGACATCATGAAAACACAGAGAAACCAGAATACACTTATCCATGGATCACGATCGGAATATAAAAATAACCATCCAATTGGCATCAACAGTAATATCAGCCAAAAGACAATGGCTACCCCTGATCCAGTGAGATATAAAAATCCAATCATCGCCCCAAAAGCGAACAATAATTCTTGGAATCTATAACTTTCATTCGATCCCATCGCCCATCTGTAAGCTCCCCATATTGCTGCGCAAAAGAACAGGATTTTGAAAATTATTTCAGAAAGAAAGCTCAAGCGATGATCTGTAATATATGTAAGCACAAAAATACTTGCAGTAAAGGAGAAAATCCTCAAAAATATTAGGGAAATCTGAGAATAGTTTATTTTTGATGATTTCTCTTGAATATTTGAAAAAACACCGGAATGTAGAATCGCTGCTAATAGAATCACAGTTCCCACACCTTCAATATTATTTGCAAACAAGCTCTGCGGATTTACCTGGAAAGACCGTGATATTCCAAAAACAAGGAGCATGCTGCCAATAAATTTGACCAGGAAATGAAGATAGAATTTATCAGAATCGAGCATCTTATATTTTAAATGAAGTATTAATTCCACAAAATCAATCAATGTCCACGCAATCAAGATTGACCAATAATCACTGGCAAGTAAAACAAGCCACCCGGCCAAGGCCAATACTGTCATTTCCACCCAAGTGTATAAGCTTTTATCTCCCCGAAGGCGAACAATTGATGTAAGATAGTAAGATAAAAGAATTGTGAAATAACTGACACTGATCGGCCAATTCAAGCTGTTAATTTCAAATGATAAATCCACAGGAGTTGAACCGATTTTTATCCAGTTTTTCACTACTATTGGTGAGATCTTATCAGGTTGAATGACAAACAACAGCAACCAGACTATCGCAGTTGTGATAATAAATACCATCCATATGTACGCTAAACGAACACCTTTATAGCGTAAGAATAGAGAAACTGCAGATGCAGTCAATAGAAGCAATATGATACTTGTAATTACCATGGCGTTTAATTAGAGAATGGTAATATCTCCCCGATGAAGATATTTACCCATTCCTCTATTGCCTAACCATTCCTGGCCGTCAACGATTAATTGTCCTCTTAAAAAGATCTTTTCGATTATTCCCTTAAGTTTCCAACCTTCAAAAAGATTGTAATCTGTACGATGTTTTGAATAAGCAACTCCATAGTCGATCTCTTTATAGGGGTCCCAGATTGCAATATCAGCATCTGAACCAGGCAGCAGTGTTCCTTTTTTCGGGTACAATCCAAAGATCTTAGCAGGATTGGTGCTGGTCATCTCAACAAACTGATTGGCAGTAATTTTTCCGCTGCCCACACCAAATGACCATAAGATCAAAAGGCGATCACCTACTGAGGGAAGCCCATTTGGAATTTTTGTGAAATCTCCTTCACCCAATTCTTTCCCAGGGATAGCGATCTTTTGCCATTCATATTCAATTGGTTTTGTCCCATCATAGAAAAATGGGCAATGATCAGTTGAAATAACCTGCATAGTACCATCTATCACTGCTTTCCAGATACCGGTATTATCATTTTTTGAACGCATCGGTGGAGAACAGATCCACTTGGCACCATCTTCTCTTTTTAATTCATCTATAGTGAAGAATAAATACTGTGGACACGTTTCACCCATAATTGGCTGCCCACCCAAGCGTGCGTTACGAACATGATCTACTCCCCCCTTAGTATTCATATGAACGATATAAACAGGCGCACCAGTTTGTTCAGCAAGCGAAATGACCCGATAAACAGATTCAACAGCTCCAAGCGCTGGCCTGGTGTAAGCGTGCCATTCAGGTGCTGTTCGCCCTTCTAACAGAGCTTCTGCTACTAGATATTCGATCACATCTCCATTTTCCGCGTGTACCATTACCAGCAACCCGTTATCTTTTGCTATGCGCATTACCTGATAAATCTCACCATCTTGTAACCGCAACCGGCCATTGTAGGCAGTAAATACTTTCAATGAATTGATCCCCTCTTTACGCAGCAGTGGTATTTCCTTCTTTACATTCTGATTGAATTGCGTGATATTCATGTGGAAACTGAAATCAATGGCTGCTTTTTCATCAGCTTTCAGGTGCCAAATTTTCACGTTTTCGAGCAGACTCTCTTTGTCCTGGGCGATAAAATCGATAACAGTGGTAGTTCCTCCGAATGCAGCTGCCTTATGGCCCGTATAATGGTCATCCGAAGAAACCGTACCAAACATCGGTAGGTCAAAATGGGTATGAACATCCACTCCACCTGGAAGTACGTTTTTACCTTTTGCGTCAACAATCTGTGTGTCTGCGCCTGTTTTCAAGTCGCGACCAATAGCTGTTATTTTTTCGCCTTCAATCAGAATATCAGCAGTGTATATCTCGGAAGCAGTAATGATATTCCCAGATTTAATTAATGTTCCCATCGTTACCTCTTATAACCATTGTATATTACCTTGAGGAAAAAGGGTTTATATATCCTGATACCAATCCGTTTTTTCTCGGATCAGATGTAATTCACCAAGCATTATCAGGATGTTTTCATCCAAATCCATATTTTGCGAATCCTGGATGGATTGAGCTTGAAATTCCGCTGCCTTTTCCCGTAATGACCGCCAGAGAACTTTCCTTTCATCCGAACGGACAACAAGGTCATTAATGGTTTTTGCGGTCGAGAAATGGCCGCCAGTTGTGTAAAGAAACGTAATTCGCTTCCATTTATCCGCTCGAATCGGATTCTTCAGTTGAGTGAGCGGTCCAAGTTGGATTTTATAATATTCTTCATCAGCCCGGGGATGGTTTGGTTCATCCTGGATAATTTCCCGCCTGGTAGTTAATTCCACTCCACGCACAGACGCGAATGTTTCAATGCAATGTGCATGTCCTTTTCCAAATGCTGCAGGTTGGTAAAACGCAACATAATCAACCTGTACAATTTTTGGGGCGAAACGATAAGGGATACGGTACCAGCCCAGAACCCGCGCGATCTCAAGATCCCGCTTAGTAGGAATGATTGCTGTTAAAATTAATGCGTGATCAGGCGGAATGGTCTCAATTCGTTGTTGTTGATTCCATTCCGCCATCTTTACTTCTTAAATTAAACCAACCTTATTATTGAAATCGATGATCAGTTCATCAATATCATCAATCTGTGATTGGTATTCAGTCCAATAATTCTCATCGTACCATTGGTCGATGATTTCTTCATATGTCTTTCCCTGCTGTTCAACCCAGGTGAAGTATTTGAGGTTATGCACACGGTGTTGACCTGCGTAGGTCAAATCAATCAGATTATCCGTACCTTCACCTTCCAAATATCGAGCAAAATGCGTGGCAGCATCCACCTCTGTGTATGCACCGAATTCTTCATGCATTTCTTTCAAGCGACTCTGATACAACTCCATGGAGTCTGTCAGCACTGTCAAGACAACATCATTTTCGCCCATCTCGTAATATTTTGCCATTTTGATCGTGGACAGTAAATTAGCAATTCCAGAGAATCCAAAGAGATCTAATTGCGAAACCAACTGTTCTGGTACATCTTTACTGGCAAGGTACTTACGTCCCGCCGGCTCATTGAACAAACGGGAAAGCGAAACAACTGCGTTATCATCAATCGCAGTAATTAAATCGGTATTCTTGACATTATGGATCCAAGGCACATGCTTATCACCAATACCTTCAATGCGGTGTGCGCCGTAACCGTTCTCCATCAGAGTCGGACACTGCAGCGCTTCGCTTGCACCCACGAGACTTCCTGGAAATAACTGTTTCATGTAATCCCCACAACCAATCGTGCCTGCTGAACCGGTTGTTAGGATCAGACCGCGATAATTTCCTTTTGATCCCAATTCCTTCTTAAGCACTTCCTCCATGGCATGACCAGTTATATCGTAATGCCAGAGATAATTACCAAACTCATCAAACTGATTAAATATAACCAGGTCTTCGCCGGTCTCCCGCAGTTCCCAGCATTTATCAAAGATCTCCTTTACGTTCGATTCACTGCCCGGGGTTGCGATAATCTCACCGGCTACTGTTTCCAACCAATCAAAACGCTCCTTACTCATTCCTTCAGGTAAGATCGCTATAGATGTGCAAGCCAGCAGTGTTGAGTCGTACGCTCCACCGCGACAGTAATTGCCAGTTGAAGGCCATACGGCTTTCTGGGTAATCGGGTCGAATTGCCCCGTGACCAATCTCGGCACCAAACACCCAAAAGATGCGCCAACTTTGTGCGCCCCCGTCGGGAACCATTTTCCAACCAGTACAATGATGCGCGCGTCTACCCCAGTAAAGGATTTCGGAAGTTCAATATAATTAACACCATTGAACTGCCCTCCTTTTACTTTCGGTTCATTTTTCCAGGTAATTCGGAACAAATTCCGGGGGTTGATATCCCACAATCCAATCGACTTTAATTCCTTTTTAATCTTGTCAGGAATCAGGTTTGGGTCTCTCATTTGCGCAAAAGTTGGGATGATGATGTTTCGTTCTTTTGCGCGTTTGATTGAGTTTTTTAATCGCTCCGGGTATATAGTTAGATCAATCTTTGCCATATTATGTTCTCCTATTTATCTATTTATTTTTATCAGGCGCTTCGCTGATAATATACAGCGGGCGTCCCTTTGATTCATCATAAATTCGACCTACATATTCCCCTAAGATTCCCAGCGTGATCAGCTGCACTCCACCAAGGAAAAGAACAGCGATCAAAGTGGTCGCTTGCCCCAATAAAGCCACCTGATTAGAAAGGCGCAAAGCGACGACAACCGGGATCGCAAGAATGCTGATTCCTGCGGATATGAAACCTATATAAGTTGCCAGCTGCAGAGGGAAATACGAAAAGCTGGTGATTGCGTTCAATGCCAGTTTCAACATCTGGCCGAACGGGTATTTTGTTTTCCCGGCAAAACGTTCTTTGCGGTCATACTCAACACCTACCTGGCGATATCCCACCCATGCAGCCATTCCGCGTAAGAAGCGGTGCCTCTCCCGCATCTGTCCCATTACATCAACTACCTTGCGGTCTAAAAGGCGGAAATCGCCAGTATCAAGCGGGATTTTCACATCAGTGATGCGGTAGATCAAGCGGTAGAAAAGTGAGGCAGTGAACAGTTTGACCCAGCTCTCCCCCTCACGCTTGCGCCGGACAGCATATACTACCTCAAATCCTTCTTTCCATTTCTTGATTAGATCAAGCATCACAGTGGGCGGATCCTGTAGGTCCGCATCAATGATAATGACCGCATCCCCCCGGGCATAATCCAATCCAGCAGTAACCGCAATCTGATGCCCAAAATTACGCGCGAATATGACCGGTCGCACACGTGCATCCTTTTTCGCAATCTTACGAATAGCATCTGTGGAACCATCTACAGAACCGTCATCAACAAGCACCAATTCCCATGATTCATGAAGTGTTTTCATTGCTGAAGATGCTTGCTGATAGAATTCCTGAACACAGCCGATCTCGTTATATACCGGCGCAACAACACTATATTTAGGTGAATTCGAATTTGTTTTTTCTGCCATTTTTCTAAATTAATTTCTTTCTGCCATCGCTTTCTGTAACGCTGATAATGAGGGCTCGATGATCGGTGCCGCCTGGACAGCTTGTTCAGCGGCTTTCACATCCTTCAATCCGCTGCCAGTACTCATTACCAGCACTGGATCATCTGCCACAATCAGTCGATCTGCAACTGCTTTCTGCAACCCAGCATACGCTGTGGCAGCTGCCGGTTCCGCAAATATACCTTCCCTGCCCAAACGTGCGATTGCCTGTAAGATTGCATCGTCAGATACTTTTACATAAGCACCGTTCGTTTGCGTGGCTGCCCGCAGTGCGCGCAATCCATCCCGGGGCAGATCCACAGAAATACTATCCGCAAGCGTGGTTGCCTGCACTGGTGTGATCACCTCTGTTCCCGCGTCAAATGCGTTCGCGATTGCAGATGATCCTTCAGATTGAATGCCAAAGATACGAGGCATTTGGTCAATCCAGCCTAAAGCTAACAGATCCTTGAATCCCTTATGGATGCCCGAAATGATGTTCCCATCTCCAACCGAGACGAACACGCACAGCGGTTTTTTCAGATTCTGCTTCGCGATCACTTGTTCCCAGATCTCATACGCAGCTGTCTTCTTCCCTTCAGCCGTAAAAGGATTGTATCCAGTGTTGCGGCAGTACCAGCCGAACTTATTCGCCGCTTCTATAGACAAATCAAAGGCTTGATCGTAGTTGCCATCAACAAGAAAAACCTTAGATCCAAATACAAGCAGCTGAGCAACTTTTGCAGGAGGGGCTGTCTTTGGGGCAAAAATGACCGCTTGATGGTGCGCCGCGGCTGCCATTCCGGCCAAGGCCGCGCCTGCGTTGCCTGTGGAAGCAGTTACGACCACATCAACATTGATCTCTTTAGCACGTGCTACAACTACTGCGCTGGCCCGATCTTTAAAAGACGCGGTTGGGTTTCGTCCATCATCTTTGATCCACAGTTTTTCTAAGTTCAGTTCCTTCGCCAACACGTCTGGTGTGTACAATGGTGTCCAGCCAGCAGAGTGCAATGCACTGCCGGCATACCCGGGATCATCAACCGGAAGCAGGGGTAGATAGCGCCAAATAGACGCTTCTTGTGAAGTGGTAATCAAATCAGGAGATATCTTATTACGGAGGGAATCATAATCAAAAATAATATCCAGATTGCCGCCATCTGAGGGGCAAGTATATGTCACTTCATCTGGTGTAAACTCTGTCCCGCATACCGAGCATCGGTAAAAAGAAAATTTTGTCATATCTGCTACGCTTTCCTATTTTTTCAATGCTGTTGGGGATAAATTTTTAGCTATTCCCCAACAGCATTCCTTTCTCAGATTCCTGCAACTAAAAGGTTTTAAGAGCCAATTAGAACACAGGTTTGATACTGCACTTAGTCTTGAACTAACCAGGTGCCGGTCTCACCTTTCAGGGCGCGGCCGATATTTTCTGGATTAGTGATCAGTGCTTGCTTTCCGCCTGCTTCAAGGAAATAGATGACAGCCTGAATTTTCGGCGCCATTGATCCCTTGGCAAAGTGTGTCCCTTCTGCCAGGTAAGCCTTTGCTTCAGAAAGAGTTATGCGATCCAACCATTTCTCATCCGGTTTGCCAAAGTTCAGGGCAACTTTTTCTACGGCCGTAGAAATGATGAAGAGGTCAGCGTTGATCTCACGCGCTAGCAGCGAGGACGCGTAATCCTTGTCAATTACAGCTGCCACACCTTTTAGAGCGCCTTTTTCCATCACAACAGGAATACCCCCACCGCCAACGGTAATAACAATATGTCCCGCGGCAATAAGCTGCTTGACAGACGATAGTTCGACAACTTCTTTTGGCAGGGGTGAAGGTACTACACGCCGCCAACCTCGGCCGGAATCTTCAACCACGTCCCAACCCAGCTTCGTAACACGGTCCTGCGCTTCATCCTCTTCCATGAAAGTGCCAATCGGTTTGGTAGGTTTCTTGAAGGCGTCATCCTCCGCATCCACACGCACCTGTGTGATCACGGTTGCGACGGATTTTTTAATTCCTCGGCTCTGAAGGATATTCTGCAAGTTCTGCTGCAGAGCATATCCGATCGCGCCCTGGCTGTCAGCACCACACACTTCCAGCGGCACCTCGTGCATGCCTTCAACCTTATGAGCAATCTCCGAACGGCGCAGGATGAAGCCTACCTGAGGTCCATTTCCATGCCCGATCGCTACCGTCCAGCCAGATTCGATCATATCCGCGATGTGGACAGTTGTCTCCTTGGCAGCCTGATATTGGCTTTCTACAGTCACATTGTTCTTATCTTTGATGAGGGAATTGCCGCCAATGGCAACAACTGCTACTTTATTTTCCATATTTCTCCTTTTTATCCCATTGTCAACGCCATCACGGCTTTCTGCGCGTGGAGGCGATTTTCAGCTTCATCATACACCACTGATTGTGGTCCATCCAGAACTGCATTGGTCACTTCGATGTTGCGGTCAGCGGGTAGTGGATGCATATAGATCGCATCCTCTTTCGCAAGTTTCATACGCTTCTCGTTCGTGATCCAGCTTTCGTATTTCTTTGTGATCTTGGCGCCTTCCTCCACATCTGTTGTCGTTACCAGCGGTCCCCAGGATTTAGCATAAACAATATCCGCGCCTTTGATTGCTTCATCCATATCATGCACCACATCAAAGCCGACACCAGCTTTCTTGGCTTCCGCTCTGGCCTGATCCGTGATCTCCGGCATTAAATTGAATTCTGGCGGATGGGCTAAGACCACATCCATCCCAAAGCGTGGCATCTGCAGAATCAGAGACTGCGGGACAGAAACTGGCTTTGAATACGAGGAAGCATACGCCCAGGATACAACCATCTTCTTGCCTTTCAGATTGCGCCCTTTCTTCTCCCAGATTGTCATCAAGTCTGCCAGGCATTGGTGCGGGTGGTAGATTTCGCACTGCATATTGAGCACTGGAACGCGGGAATATTCTGCGGTTGTATTCAAATAACCATTTCCTATGCCCCAGTCGCAGTGTCGGATAGCAATGCCGTCAAAATAACGTCCGAAAATCTCACCGATCTCTTTGGTTGTATCGCCATGTGAGATTTGTGTTGTTTTGCTTTCAATGAAAGCAGCGTGCCCACCCAGCTGTGCCATACCGGCTTCAAAAGAGCCTCGCGTGCGGGTTGAGCTGAAGAAGAACAGCATCGCCAGCACCTTGTCGCGCAAGTAGGCGTGCGGTTCATTAAGCGCACGTTTACGCTTCAGGTCAAAGGCAACATCCAGAATCGTTTCCACTTCTTCCTTGGAAAAATCAAGGTCACTGATCAGGTCGCGTCCATGTAAATAGGTCTGCATTTAAACCTCCAATTTTTATTATAGGGTGAAGTAAACTTCACCCCTTGTCTCAATTTCTTACCTTTCTGGAAATTTAGAAAGGTTCTACTCCATCGCTCCCAGGATTAGAGCCAGCAACGCCATGCGCATTACAACACCATTGAAAGCTTCCTCCCAATAGCGGGCATGCCGGGTGCCATCCACATCAGAGGGCAGTTCGTCCATACGCGGGAGGGAGTGCAAAATAATGGAATCACTCTTTCCTTTTTCCGCTAACAGTTTGCGCGTAATCTTGTAGTTCGCCGGGGTCAAGCCCTTTTCTTTGCTGGCTTCCTGCCGTGCTTTGGTGTAATCAGGCTGAACTACCGGTTCCATGTAGATCACATCTGCCTGATCAATCACATCGGCCACATGCTTGGCTTCTTCGTACTGCAGGTTCTTAGCGTCCAATTCTTTCTTGAAGTCATCGGTCAGCGACATCTCGGGCGGGGAAACGTAGAACACTTTCGTATCGAATTGGGTCAGCGCATAGGATAGTGAGTGCATGGTTCGCATGCGCATATCACCGATGCATAGGAAATTCAATCCGTCAATAGTTCCCATTTCATTCAGAACTGTGTACAAGTCAGTCAGGACTTGAGTGGGGTGTTCGCCCCAACCATCGCCCGCGTTTATTACCGGTACGCTGGCCCATTTAGCTGCTTCAGCTGGTGCTCCCTGCTGAAAGTGGCGCATAACGATCACATCGCCATAATATTCCAACATTTTGACCGTATCCTTGATCGATTCCTGGTACCAATCGCCCGCTCGGGTCATCTTGGCATCAGAGAAACCGGTCACGTGGCCACCCAGCCGATGCATGGCCGCTTCGTGAGCAAGGCGTGTGCGTGTGGATGGCTGGTAAAAAGCGGTTACCAATGTCTTATGTGCCAAAAGGTCCGTGTTGCGGCGATCACGTGCAATCGGTTCCAGTTCAGCAGCGGCTTCGAATATGCGGAAAAATTTCGCTCTTTCGAAATCCTTGAGTGATAATATGTCCTTACCTAAAAAACTTCGCATTTCATACCTCCAAATATATTTATTATTTTTATATAATGCCAATCTTACGATTTACATGAAGCCGGAAATATCCCGGTAAAAAAAATGAGTAGGAATGATCAACCACATTTCCTGTTTTCGCGACCAGATTTGCCTCCAGCATAAGAAGCACATCCCCTTGTTTGATTCGCAGTGCGCGTGCCTCTTTTGAACGCGCTGCTACAGCTCTGATTTTAGTCCGTGATTGCTCCAGCTGCGGATCGCCGCGTTTTATGAGCAGGTCAAGTACTGATCCGGTAAATCTTTCATCTAAGTCTTGTTGGGAAAGCATATCCCTAGGGAGAATATCACGCAAATAAGCTATCGGAACTCCTTTGGCATTGATCACACGAGTCACACTCAATAGTTTCGTTCCCAACTGTACACCTAATGCGTCCGCCAGCTCTACATCAGCAGACAGTGCTTCAATCTCTAATTCGCCCATTGATACTTCCAAACCCATGCGATCCGCGATCGTTTCCAGAGATTCAAGCACTTCCAGCCCTGTATCAAACACTTCTCCCTTATCAACTACAAAGGTTCCTGCTCCCTGCCTGCGTATGATCAACCCCTGCATTTCAAAGGTTCGCATCGCTTCTCGAAGAGTTGACCTGGATACACCCAACTGACGGGCAAGTTCAGGTTCAGCCGGTAATTTTTCACCCGGCTCTGCGTTAGCAATGCGCTCACCCAACTCTCGCTGTAATCGCTGGAATGGGCCCTCTCGTTCTTGTTTGTATTCTTTCAATTCTTGCCCTATCCTTTCCATAAACGGGCAGCCGCTTGATTATGTTTTTCAATATGTACTGCCAGATCGAGTGTCTGCAGGTCCCCATCTTTAACAATATATTTCCCGCCTACCACGTTCACATCTACGTTTACCGGATTACAGAATAATAACGCTGCCAGAGGGTCATGCAGCGCGCCCGCAAAATCAAGCTTGTTCAGGTCAAAAGCGACAAAGTCCGCACACTTACCGGATTCTAATGAACCGATATCCGTCCGCCCCAGTACTGCCGCGCCGCCTACGGTTGCCATCTCCAGTGTACCCCGCGCGGTTAGAATGGGTGCTTCCGAACCAGACAGCGATGCTCCTTCCACACCTGCCCGCACCCGTGCCAGCAGCATCGCCTGGCGGGCTTCCGCTAATAAGTGAGAGGAATCATTCGACGCGGAGCCATCGACGCCGATGCCTACGTTCACACCCGCACCCAGCAGTTCCCAGATTGGAGCAATCCCGGATGCCAAGCGCATATTCGAAGACGGGCAGTGCGCCACACCGCAGCCGGTATCGACGTATGCATCAATTTCCTCTTTGTTGATATGCACCGAATGCGCAAACCACACATCATCTCCGACCCAATCAACCGACTGCATATACGCTACCGGCCGGTATCCGAATTTCTCCTGACAGAATTGCTCTTCATCCTTCGTTTCAGCCAGATGTGTATGCAGATGGACACGATATTGACGGGCCAATTCCGCTGAGCGCTTCATTAACTCACCCGTTACGGAGAATGGCGAACAGGGTGCCAGCACTATTTGCGTCATTGAGCCGGGATGACTGTCGTGGTAGGTTTCGATCAGGCGCTGTGAGTCACGGATAATCTCATCTTCATCATCCACAACTGAATCCGGCGGCAGTCCACCCTTTGATTCGCCCAGAGACATCGACCCGCGTGAGGCATGCAGGCGTATGCCCATCTCCCGCGCTGCCGTGATCTCGTCATCCAGACGTGAACCGTTGGGAAATAAATACAGATGATCCGATGCTGTCGTGCAGCCCGAAAGGGCCAGCTCCGCCAGTGCCGTCTTCGTGGATATATAAATATCTTCCGGTGTCATGCGCGCCCAGATCGGATAGAGTGTTTTCAACCAGTGGAACAGATTTACATCCTGCGCAGCTGGAACTGCCCGTGTCAGTGTCTGATAAAAGTGATGGTGGGTGTTGATCAACCCTGGTATCACAAGGTGATCAGAAAGATCGAGCACTTCATCGGCTGAGCCCGGCAGTTGTTCACTTTTCCCCACCAGCTTGATAAAACCATCCTCAATAAACATTCCCCCGTTAGAAATCTCACGCCGAGCGCCATCCATGGTCGCTAACAGACGTGCGTTCTTGACTAAAAGCGTAGGCATAATTCGCTCCCTATCATCACATACTTATTATAACTTAATTGTCGGACAAATTCATACTTATAAATATCATGATTTTTGCATTATTTTTATTATATACATGAGTAAATACTACTGGCGATTTCAAATCTAAAAGAAAAAAGAGAGATAAGCAGTGTGTTCGAGTCTCACTGGAGGCGTAAATTTCAGCGGTTTATTGATGCATTACCCCAGAATATGAAAGTAATTTGAATTATGTTTTTACATATCATGATAAAGACGAAATAGTACCAAAAGCGCTATTAACAATTGTAATAAAGACAGGCTTGAAAAGAGAAGATTTATAAAGTAAATCAATACTCTCTATGTACTATCAAATAATGAGGTGCACTTCATTTTTAATACCTCTTAGCAATGTAAATAGCATGGTCTCCTGTGATGAAACAATTCCTGCTCTTATAAAATGAACCAAATTATTAAGGAGAAACCTGGCAGCCAAGTTGGAAGTTCACCGGCCCGAAGAGTTGGTGGTTTGGTTCCTCAATATAGATCTTTATCCAGTGCATACCAGGTACTGGCATAATATTTAAGATGCTGACTTGCTTCGTGCCCGCGGATTCAAACACGGTCGAATCATTCCCAAATTCATAGCCGTCGCTGCGCTTCCAGTAATAGCTGACCGTTCCCGGCCCGTTGGTGGTGATGTCTGCGGTAAAAGTAAATGTGAATGGGCAGGGGCCTATAAAAGATGGGGGAATTACGGTCAGGTTGACGCTCGTCACACTGAATTCTGGGGGCGGTGGTGTAGCATCAACAACCTCAATTTCAACCCAGATGTTATGGACAAAGTACTCCCCCTCATCATCTGCGACCTTCCAGAACCCCTTATAGGTGCCTGCGGAACCAGGGGCTTTCAAATCCACACTGATATCCACCTGTTCGCCGGGTTCCACCGGCTGGGTAAGATTCTTGTTTGAAGGCCCCGACATTTGGTCGCCATCAACAAACACCAACTTGTAATTCGTATTCCAGGTGCAAGTGCCGTCATTCTTCAAACGCCAGGTCTTAGTAAAGTTATCATTCGGGTCAAAGTCGGTGCCATCTTCCACTGTTTCACTGATGAATAGCGCATGGTTGCAGGGATCCGGATCCACGGGTGGATCTTCTGGGGTATCTGGAGGAGAGGTAGTGATCGTAGGTATTTGGTCCTCGCCCCCATTCTCCTCCTCCTCGGTCTCTTTTGCTTCTATTGTCTGTGCGGCAGCGGTCTGCAGTTTCTCCTCATCGCTCAGACCTCCTGTCAGCCCACATGAAATGGTCACGATCATAGCTGCCATCATCCATATGCAAGCCATTTTAAGTTTTCTGCTCATCTCGTTCCTCCTTTATGTATCAGGGAATGCTTGTTTTATAAATTGGAGATGACTGAACCAGCCGCATGTTTACTAACTGCGTTAGTCATCAGAGGGAGGAGTTGTCTGAAACACTTGAATGGTGTAAGTCATCCCACAGGTTCCGCCCCCGCGCCTCGAAAAATATCTGTGATAGGTAGTTCTGTGACTGGGCTTGGATGCAATGCGATACAGATCGTCATAATGATAGGCTAAAGCGCCTTCACACTGCAGATCGTCTGCATCTTCCAAGTCAAAATCGGCATCATACCAGTTCAACCCGATCAATAATTCATCTTCCTCCATCAACGGTACCCATACCCTGTAATTTCCATCAACCGACAAATCACGTACGTTGTAGCAAGAATCATCTGCTAGCCTCCAACAGAAGCCAAAATTTGGACCCATTTCACCAACACGAATTTCGTATTCATTTGCATATAGAGTGCCGTAGGAACACCCCATGTAATCCTGATAATTATCTTCCCCTGTTAAGCCGCATCGTGCATCTACAAATCTATCATCGCTCATCAATCCTGTTTCATTCGGGCATTCGATATCACCGAAGATGCCTACATCATCCCCGCTAAGGCAGTCCAGGTACAGCTGGTTGAACTCCACGGAAGCCATATTGTAGCAGGGGGCACTGGTAAAAGTCTCCGGATTACTGGGCCATGACTTTACCCCGGTTATCGGGTCTCCCTGGTATGCGATAACACGGTAAGTAGCTGATTCACCGCAAATAGGGCCAGATACATGACCTGAGCCATATGGTGTGTCACCAATTCTGAATTGAGTTAACCGAGGATAGTCTATTACAGCTGCCAGTGTATCGTCCTTTTGGATTATAAAACCATCAATAATATCGCGATATTCGTATGAGTATTCTATTTCTCCCAATGTGTCTGTATAACCATATCCCATATATAAATATGGCGCGGGTAGCACGCCCTCAACCAGTTCAGGCGTTCTTATTTCATACCCGATGGAAGTCCATCCATCGAACGACCTCATAGTTTGTTCAATCAAATGCCCATCCCAATCCCAGCTTCGGTGGTTTTCATATAATGTACCCAAGTTATACACAGCACCTGCGTCAAAAATAGCCCCCCAGCATTCCAACTCAACTTTCAAACTCGTTGTATCTTCATCCAGAATTACTATGCGCTTATTCTCGCCGCTCAGCGCTTCTTTGATGTTCCACAGATTGCCGCCTGCCGTATGGATATATTCCCTATCATCTTCAGGAATGCGTTCTTTTTCCGATCCCGCCAGTGATAAGTAGCAGAACACGCCATCATACGCTGCGCTTTCAGTTTCCAGATAGAGCGCCTCCACTTCTAGCGTTCGGGAAGTAATCTCAAAAGTCTCGCTGCTGGGCAGTCGAATTTTAGAGATCATGTCCAGGATGGGTGTCTTTGGTTCGCTCAGGAAACCCTCCAGCGGCTGGATAGCGATGCTGTCGTCCAGCAAGGGTATGTACTCACCAGCTTCTTCCTCTGCAGCGGCAGGCATTTCAGCGCCTGCGTCGCCGGGCGGGACACCGTCCCCGGGTGCAGGCACTTCGGCACCCCCACCTTCAATCGGAAGGTCCGCGGGCAGTTCGGTTAACACGGGTGCTTTATTGCTCACCTGCACAATCACTGAAGCGACTGAGTCGTGGTTCTTGCTGTTATATGCACGCGCGGTCAGGACGTGCTGTCCCGCGGAATCAGGCTGCCAAAGCTCTACGAAGGGAAATGGTGTGCTACCCTGCGGTAGTTCGCTTTTCTTGGACGCGTACAGCTCCCCATCGACCCACAGCTCGACATGCTCAATGCCTTCCTTATCGCGGGCGATGAATCGCACCAGCGAACCGCCCAATGAAACGCTCTGTTCATGGAGGGGTTGGAGAAACTGGACAGAGGGGCGGCTGGCTAATTCAACGGCGAATAACTGATACGTACCGAGCGATACGGCCACGGCTAACCCCAGGAATATAATGATTCCAGTAATAATAAGGATCTTTTTGGTTTCTTGGATTCAAGTCTCAAGTGCAACCGTGATTATTTAAGAATACCACAGGAGAG
>CAZBCD010000015.1:0-6787 GCA_964490205.1 uncultured Pelolinea sp.
TAACACTTGCAAAGTTGCACTTACTAGTTGAATTCAAGTTCGATAATATTTAGAAAACGATTATTGATAACATAGCTTATCGAAAGCACAAATTCACGGATTATGAAATGATGCCAGTAAGAATATAAAACGCGCACATTGTTTAGATAGTGCCTTCATTTAGTTTAGCTTTTGATTTTATTAATAACGCAATATCGCTTTTAGTGTGAGAAGGCGGTTCTTGATCAACCATTTCGACGCAATAATTTCGGTTTTTATGTGCGTATGACGAATATTTTTCAAGGTGATAAATAACGGCAACCCAATCACATTCATCCTTCTTTTGCCTGGCTCTTAAACTAGCAATTTTTCTGATTTCATCAAGCACTGCGGGAGATGGCTCTCCACTCATTAGAAATTCTTCGGCTTGGTCTAGTCTGCCATCAATCCGAAGATGCCGGGCATAAGACAATTCGCCACGCCCTAAGAATAGTTTATTTTGATGTTTCGAATGTTTTTTTGATTTGTTTTTATCTTGCCTTTTCAGCTTCAAGTAAAAAGGGTGTAGGATCTCTACCCTCAACAGATACTAGACTGGCCATTTCTCTATAAATCTGTTTGAGAAATGCATTTTCTGACCCAAATTTAATAACAAGGTTATTGAGTATTCGCCAAATTGTGTTATTTGCACCAGCGTTTTCCCCAAATTGTTTGGATAATTGATTTAGTACTTGATTGAAATCTTTACGACTTACTCCAACCGCTTTAAAAATGGAGCCATTGCGCGCCCTGTAAAGCAGGGGATGGATTTTGCTGGGTTGGGAAAAGTAAATATCCAAGTTTCTACAAATGCAGGAGGAGGAGTTTGCGACGTCGGCACAGAGTGCCTTCTCGCAAAGACAGATAAGAAAGAAGGAGATCGCGACGCGCTGCTCGCGAGGAGATGATTTTGTTGGGTTGAAGAAAAGTACATATCCAAGTTTCTACAGTGATGTGAGCAGGAGATTGCCACACCCCGCTTTGCGGGGTTCGCAATGACAATTAGAAATGGTGCGTTGGCAACGCACACCACAGTGGCATGTGAGGGTATGGTTCTGTTGGGTTGGGAAAAGTAAATATCCAAGTTTCTACAAATGCAGGAGGAGGAGTTTGCGGCGATCTCCTCTATTGGTTTATGATTGCCGGGTCAATGCATCGGTGACTTTTACGATTCGTGCCATGTACTTTACATCATGCACCCGAACTATATCCGCTCCCCGCGTGATCCCTACTGAAATAGAAGCAGCTGTGCCTTCTAATCTTTCCTCAACAGGTAAGTCCAGAATGCGGCCAAGAAAGGATTTTCTTGATGGCCCGATCAATATTGGATATCCTAACGCTTTGATCTCATTCAGGCGATTGATCAGTACCAGGTTTTGTTCCACAGTTTTCCCAAAACCGATCCCCGGGTCAAGAATGATGTTCTTCTTGCTGATTCCCGCTCTAAGCGCCAGGGAAACGCTTTCCTGAAGGTCATTTTTGATTTCTTCCATGAAATTGGAATAATCAGCACCCTGATAACTGGCTCCCAACCGTTTGTTGTTTTCAACTGCCCGGGGTTTACTGCGATTATGCATCAATATGACTGGCGCGTTGTATTGCGAGACTACGTCCGGCAGACCCGTGTCTCTCTTGAACCCCCATATGTCGTTGATCCAATCGGCACCATTTTCCAGGCACAGTCTGGCCACTTCGGCTTTATATGTGTCTATGGAAATGACTCCCTGAACATTCTCTTTTTTCAATGCTTTTAAAACCGGCAACAGCCGCTCCAGTTCAACGGCGGCTGAGATTGGTTTAGATCCAGGACGACTGCTTTCCGCCCCGATATCAAGTATATCCGCTCCATCTCCCAGGAATTGGTTTGCTTTTTCAAGAGCATACTGAATAGGGCTCCGATCTTGCAGGATACCATCCCCAGAAAAACTATCCGGCGTGAGATTAAGGACGCCCATCACATACGTTCTTTTTCCCCATTCAAGCGCAATTTTCCTAATGTTCATTATCACCTCGAAATTCAATGATATTATCTACCTCTACCCGGGCGGCCATGTCAGCAATCTTTTTGTGATTTACTGGATGAATATAATCCGGTGCGATTTCCATAAGCGGTACAAGCACGAATGCGCGGTTAGCGATCTCAGGGTGCGGGATGGTTAGTTTCTCGGATTTGTATTCTAAATCATCATAAAAAAGAATATCAAGGTCGATCAAGCGCGGCCCATATCGGAAGATGGGCAGCCGCCCGAGCTCCTGTTCGATTTCTTTAAGCCTTTTTAATAACGCAGGA
The DNA here is from genome assembly GCA_964490205.1 of uncultured Pelolinea sp. GTDB lineage: Bacteria > Chloroflexota > Anaerolineae > Anaerolineales > Anaerolineaceae > Pelolinea. Next base: position 2,309 of record CAZBCD010000015.1, read on the forward strand.
GGAGAAAGGTGAGTTCGCGCTTTTATTACTTGATTAAGAAACGACGGCTGGTCTTCAAATCCCCATGGGGGTGTTTCATATACCTTTGAAAAGGAAATTGGAATAATATCAGGAGGCATTAAATCACCCGCTTCATTGAGAGCCCTCGCTCGATCCCCTATATTTGATCCTAATGCAATGAATACCTTATGAATTTCCAAAGTTTTATTTGAGGATATTGAGAATATCAGCCAGGAGCCCATAAGCGGTTGTCTCTGGGCCTGGGTCGCTTTCCAATATTCCCAACCCCGGTAAGACATCCGTTTTGAATATGACAAAAGAGCTTGTACCTTTGACAGAAAAGAGGGGTGAAGAGGGCGGGATGAGCCGCGGCGCAACTTTCGCAGTAATCCTCCCATCTTTTTTTGCGGCTGTACATACGAGTTTCCAACGTTTACCCTCCTTTTTTGCCTGCCGAATTAAATGCGGCGTCAGGTCACGGATTCCTTTCCGATCCACATCCTGCGGTTTCAGCGGGATTCCCATCAGAACGGTTGCCAGCGCGGCCACCTTGATAGACGCATCCCAGCCATCGATATCTCCACTTGGATCGGTTTCCGCAATGCCAACTGACTGCGCGTACGCAATAGCTTCTTCAAACGAAGATCCCTCTTCCATTTTTTCAATCAGCAAATTTGTGCAGGAATTGAGGATGCCTTCAAATCCGTTTATGCCAGCGGCGGGGAGCGCTTCCCTGAAGACCGAGAAAATTGGTGCCCCATCCATCACTGAAGATTCAAATAAGAACTGTTTGCCAGATTCACGCGCGAGAGCTGTTAATTCGTTATATTCATGGACAACCGGCCCCTTATTGGCGCTGACAGCGTGCATATTGTTTGCCAGTGCTGTTTTGATATGTGTGATCGCGGGTTCTCCAGAAGCGTAATTTACCGGGGAAATCTCGAGAAGAAAATCTGCTTTGCTGAGAGCGATGAAATCCTGAATACTTTCTGGAGTTGAAATTACTGATAATTCATCCAGTGTTCCGTTTTCCGCGGAAATCTCTAAGGCTTTCTTCAGGTTGATCCCGGAATGATCGATCGCCTGCCCATGGCTTCCGGTTGCGATTGCAACCACTTTTAATGATGTGTTATATTCATCGGCGATCTGTTTTGTTTTTCGGGTGATCAATTGGGCAAATGCTTTCCCGACGTTACCAAAACCGATCATGCATATGGAAAAACTTTTCATAATCAACTCCTCGCTTGTTTGATAATTCTAAACCAATGGAAAAGGGAACGGCCGGGAATTTTTGTCCGGCACAGGAAAGAATGGAACTCTAATAATGTGCTCAATGCGCCTTTTCAAGGCTGTTAGTTCTTGTGAGGATAATAACTGTTCAAGTTCACTCATCAAAGGGCTGTTTGGTGCTAATTTTCCATTAAGCAGATGCACATCATGGATAATCTGGTCGGGAATCCTTTCACCGATAAAATCCCAGATCACTGTACGTAATTTTGGTTCATGGTGGAAACAGATCCCATGATCTATCAGCCAGATTTGTCTCCGATCATCTATGATTACATGGCCGCCCTTGCGGTCTGCGTTATTTAAGATCATGTCAAATACAACTACAGGCCGAAGATTTTCTTTTATTTCCTCGGACAAAGAGAAGTAATTCATCTCCGGGTTGTGCACGATGAACCACTGCAGCGAACCGCGTCCAAATGGCGCGTCTGAGCGAATTATGGTTGGAGGAACATGTCCCCAAGAAAGCGCGTTACTTATTAAAAAAGTAGCGGTTTCACGATTTGCCAGAGTGTCAGGGGGGAAATCCCACAACGGGATCTCTCCTTTTTGTGGCTTGTAAATAGCCTTATAGCTGGAATTCTTGTATTTTATTGAAGTTAGGAAGGTGTAGTTGCTGCTAAAAGGGAACTGTCCCTTAAGTTGAATTGACCCTTGCTGTAGAATTTCAATGATCCTGTTCAAATGAATATATAGGCGCTCCCTACTATTTCTCATATCGAATATCAAAAATAATTACTTTTTCCCGTGTTTATGGCCGTTTTTCTTGGGGCAAAAATGTCCCTCTGGTTCCACAGGTTGTCCACACTGCGGACAGACTGGCCGACCCCGCTGAACAATGATCGCTCCCCACCTTGTGACCGCGATCAACTGCGCGCGGCTGCACCAAAAATGCACCATACGTCCTTCTTCCTCAGAAAGCTGCGCTTCTCGGGCAAATATGCAGGCAAGATCGCGTGTTTCATCATAGGCTAGCCCCATATCACCAGCGCGGAATAAAGGGTCTACCGGCGGCTGGATTTGCATGTCATCCTCCTGGAAGCTAACATCCGGTTCTGTTATTCCCGGGAAACGTTTTTGGATCTCATCCAGGAACTCATTGGTTCCTTCAAGAAGTGATTGGAGCTGGATTTTCTCAATGATTAAAGTAATTTGTTGAGTTTCTTTGATCGCCTGAATATAAAAAATCCTTTGGCCGGGTTTCCCCAATGCGTCAATAGTTATATGATCAACCGGATCTAGAACAATATCATCTGGGGGCATTATTCCTCCTTGTTATTCAAAACGCGTGAGTTTTCCACTCTTCCACCTGAGGGGAATTGGGGATGTGCCAATGCCAATGAGCGAGTGAATGATCCGCTTGAAGCGCTCTGGTTTTCCTGTTGTGCTAAATATGATCTCGGAGTTTGAAGAATATCTTTTTACCAGATTCAATTCACCAAGTAAAAAACTTACGCGCTTGGCGATTGCTGGAGAAGGATCTATGACAGTTACATCAGGGCCAACGATGCTCTTGATCATTGGTACAACAAATGGGAAATGAGTGCAGCCAAGAACGATTGTATCTGCTCCTTTATCAATCATTGGAAGTAGTGCTTGCTGCAGGATCAGCCTTGTATTGTGTGTAACAATTTCTCCCGATTCAATGGCTTCAACTAATCCTGGACAGGTGTGGGTTAAGATTTTAACGTTACGGGCAAACTTTTCAACCAGCGTATAGTACAGTTTTCCTTGAAATGTTGCCGGTGTTGCCAGAACACCGACGATCCCATTGTTGGTTTCTTGCGTCGCTGGTTTTACTGCTGGTTCCATCCCAACAAATGTCAACTGAGGATATTCTACCCGCAGTTCTTTCAATGCGGCAGCTGATGCGGTATTGCATGCGACGACAATCACCTGCACACCCATCACGGCCAGGAAATCCGTGATCGCGAAGGAAAAATCTCGGATCTCAGACATTTGCCTTTTTCCGTATGGAACGTGGACTTGGTCAGCGATGTAGAAAAGAGGTTGAAAAGGCAGCATGTTATGAATTTCACGTAAGACAGAAAGACCGCCTATACCAGAATCGAATATTCCAACCAATTTTTCAGATAAGTGATTATTCATTGGATTGATATCTGCATTATAAATGAAAAGAGTGCAACCTGGCGTTGGCTGCACCCATAGAGTTAGATAAGGTTTGTCTTAGGAAAATTTCTGTTTAAGCCGTGCTTTTTTCCCTGTTCGTTCTCGCAGATAGAAAAGTTTTGCCCTGCGGACTTTACCGTGCCGTTCAACAACAACTTTTTCAATTCGCGGTGATCGCATTAGAAAAGTACGCTCAACGCCAATGCCATTACTGGCGATACGCCGGACGGAAAAAGTTTCATGCATGCCTTTCTTCCGTATAGCGATTATGGTGCCCTTAAATTCCTGAATACGCTCCCGGTCGCCTTCTTTGATCTTCACGGATACACTAACAGTATCTCCTGGAGTAATATCCGGAATATTCGGGTTTAATGGTGTTTGTACAGATTCAAGTAATATATTCATAATAAATTCCAATAAAAATTAGATTTGGCACCTCGCGGCGCGAAGGGTGATTCTACCATTAATTATCTATAATAGGTAGGTCAATAGAGAGAATTATGTTCCTGTCAATACCTTGTGAATTTTTAATGCCAATTCCTGTGTGATTCCAGATATTTCGGTCATCTCAGAAATTGGGGCGTTCTTCACACCAGCAAGGGAGCCAAATTTTTTCAGTAATTCTTTCTTCCTGGTTGGTCCGATTCCGGGAATTTGGTCCAGACGTGAAATGAACTTTTCCTTTTTACGGAGATTGCGGTGAGCGGTGATAGCGAAGCGATGCGCTTCATCTCTGATGCGCTGAAGCAGGAATAATCCCTGCGAATTACTGGGTAATTCAATCGGAATATCCGTGTCCGGCAGGAATAAAAGCTCATGCTCCTTTGCAAGACCAGCAGCTAATATCTTTTTCTCGAGCCCAAATTCATATAATACTTTAACTGCCCGGCTCAATTGTCCTTTTCCGCCATCCACAACCAGAAGGTCTGGTAGAACACCAAAAGATTGGTCCACTTTTCTTCCGACCCCCTCATCTTCATGAGCAGATTTCCACCGCTTGAACCTACGGGAAAGCACCTCTTCCATACTGGCGAAATCATCCGGGCCAACCACAGTTTTTAT
>CAZBCD010000015.1:6797-20592 GCA_964490205.1 uncultured Pelolinea sp.
CGGTAGAGTTTCTTGTTAGGAGTTCCCTGCTCAAATACTACCATACTGCCCACGGCAGCGGTCCCCTGTGTGTTCGAGATGTCGTAGCATTCAATACGATTGGGTGAGGTGTCCAGGTTCAATGCATCCTGGATTTGCGCTAATGCCTGGCTTTGCTTGTGTGTGTCCGCCTCCCATTGGGCTTTCAAGGCTCGAAGTGTGTCAACAGCATTTTCCGCTGCTAATTTAATCAGATCATGCCGTGTGCCGCGCCGCGGTATCTTGAGGTGTACTTTCTTGCCGCCGCGCGCCTGATTGAGCCACTGCTGGATGATCAAGGATTCTTCCAGTTCATTTGGCAGAAGAATTTCCTGGGGAATCGAAGATGATTCCGCATAGAATTGTTTGATGAACTGAGATATTATCACGCTATCGTTTTCATCTTCTGTTCCCTCTAATACGAAATATTCCCGCCCAATTAAACGACCATTCCGGATGAAGAAGATCTGCACACAAGAATCACCATTATTTCGAGCGAGGGCTATGGCATCTGAATTCATATCTGAGGAAGAAATGATCTTCTGGCGTTCAACAACTTTCTCAATTGCCAGTATCTGGTCACGAAGGACAGCTGCTTTTTCGAAATCCATTTTATGCGACGATAAACTCATGTCATTTTTAAGCCGTTGAAGGATGGGGTCCGTGTGCCCTTTAAGGAATTTACAGAGATCCTCGATCATTTGGCGGTATTCTGCCTGGCTTATCTTTCCAATACAAGGAGCTGTACATAGTTTGATATCGTCATACAAGCAGGCGCGGGAGTCCTCCCCGGTGATTATTCGGTCGCAGGTTCTGTATTGAAAAAGTTTTCTCAAGAGGTCAAGGGTTTGGTGGACTGCCCAAACACTTGTGTAAGGACCAAAATAACGGGAACCATCCTGTACTTGTTTTCGTGTAACAGCTATTTTGGGAAATGGGTCTGCCCAATGCACCCGGATGAAAGGGTAGTGTTTATCATCTTTCAGACGCACATTGTATTCTGGGAGATATTTTTTTATCAAATTCATCTCCAGGATCAATGCTTCTAATTCTGATCCGACAATAATCCACCCAATGTCGGCAAGTTCAAACACCATACGGCGTATTTTCTTGCTGTGGTCAGCGCTGGAGTGGAAATAAGATCGAACGCGGCTGCGGAGATTGACCGCTTTACCAACGTAAATGATCTTATCGGATCTATTTTTCATCAGATAGCATCCAGGTTTGGCTGGGAGAGTATTAAGTATTCCCTGGAGATGTTCAGAGGTGGATAGCATAAGCCAATTTTAGCATGCAGGTTTCCTTGCGAGATTTTCTAATGATAAAATCTAAATTGGAAGAGAATATGAATATTTATTTTTCCTGTTCGATTACTGGCGGGCGTAAAGACCAGCATATTTACCAGAGGATCGTTGATTATCTGATAGAAAATGGTCATGAGGTTCCAACCGCGCATTTAGCATCATCTGATGTAATGAAGGATGAATCTGATCTAAATGCAATTGATGTTTATAAACGGGATATGAAATGGGTAAGGAATTGCGATGTGCTCATTGCAGAAGTAAGCACGCCTTCACATGGCGTTGGATATGAAATCGCGGCGGCAATTTTTCTTGGAAAACATGTGATGTGCTGTTACCAAAAGGGCAAAAAAATATCCAAAATCATAAATGGAAATACAAGGGAGAATATACATGTGTTTGCTTATAACAGCGAGGAGGAATTGATTTCTGAAATTGAGAGTTTCTTAAAGGCATTTCCAGATGCGAATTAAGGCATTTGTACAATATGACATCTGCTCTCTGAATAATCCTGGTTCAATAGCAGGATTATGGCGGTGGCAGATAGGGTTAAATACATAAGTTATAAACACTCATCGTTGTCTCCTCCTTTGGCGAGTCCCCACCACGTAAGTTTTCCCTACCAGCGGCGGCTTTTTTATGCCAAGCGTGTTCAAATTAGAAATATATATAAACCCCGTTTCTACCCTGACAGGCAGATTATATTTATCGTAAAATGGAAGCATGGATTATAAAGACTATTACAAAGTTCTAGGTGTGGAGAAGAATGCTACGCCAGATGATATTAAGCGCGCCTATAGAAAATTGGCGAAGCGATACCATCCTGATAAGAATCCTGGCGATAAACAAGCGGAAGAGAAATTCAAAGCGATCAATGAAGCAAATGAAGTGCTCAGCGATTCGAAAAAAAAAGCGCGCTATGACCAGATCAGCAACTCATATTCATCATGGCAGCAAGCCGGTGGTTCGCCAGGTGCATTCCGCTGGGAGGACCTTTTCGGTGGAAATTATGGGAGCGGGGCTAGAGTAGAAGTAAATGATCTCGGCGATCTCTTTGGCGAGATGGGCGGTTTCTCGGATTTTTTCCGTACTTTCTTTGGAGGAACAGGCGAACGTAGAAACCCTGCTTACCAGCGAGGATCACGCCAGCAATACGCGCAGCCCCGCCAACCTAAAAATTACCAGCAGAAGTTGACAATATCCCTGTATGAAGCGTATCATGGTGCCACACGATTGATACAATTGAATGACAAAAAGATTGAAGTCAAGATCCCCGCAGGATCAAAGACAGGGACCAAAGTACGTGTTACAGGTGTGGGACCTAAAAATGCCCGTGGTAGCCAGGGAGACCTATATCTGATCATTCAGGTAGCAGCTGATAATCGATTTAAGAGAAAAGGGGATAATCTTTACACACACAAGCATGTAGATCTATACTCATCTGTATTAGGAGGGGAAGTTGAAGTGGAAACGATGACTGAAAACGTGTTGTTGAAGATACCAGCTGGCACCCAACCAGAGCAGACTTTTCGATTGAGCGGAAAAGGGATGCCAAAATTAAGACAGAACAAATCATTTGGCGATCTGTTCGTAACAGTCATAATTGATATCCCCAAGGAATTATCTACCGAGCAAAAAGACCTTTTTAAGAAACTGCGGAAAATCCGTTGAATTGGAAAAATATGAAGAATAATACCAAAATAAAAATGTTTGGTTTGATTGTGATTGGAATACTTCTCTTCTCGGGCTGTACACTTCCGGTAATTGAAAAATTAACCCCGCTTCCACCCTTGGAGAATCAGGAGGAACAGCAAAATATCACGGATGGAAAAACAAACTTAATATCTTCTGATGGAGTACTAATTTCGCTTTATGAATCCGTGAACCCAGGGGTCGCATCGATCATTGTATATTCGGATGGGCTTGTTGTGGGGCAGGGTTCCGGATTTTTGTTTGATGACCAGGGACATATCCTAACTAACTATCATGTAGTGGAGAATGCTGCGCAGATTGAAGTCGTTTTCCCGAGCGGGTTTAGCGCTAAAGGTGAATTAATTGGAACAGACCTTGACTCGGATATCGCGGTTGTGGAAGTAATTATCCCAGACGCAAGCTTGAAACCATTAATACTGGGTAGTTCGTCGGATGTAAAGGTGGGTCAATATGTAGTCGCAATCGGGAATCCTTACGGTTTATCCGGAACGATGACGGTTGGAATCGTTTCCGCGCGCGGAAGATTGTTGGAATCACTTCGAGCAGCACCAAGCGGTGGATTCTTTACCGCCCCTGATCTTATCCAGACTGATGCTGCAATTAACCCGGGGAACTCCGGCGGGCCGCTGCTAAATATGAATGGTGAAGTAATTGGAATAAACCGGGCGATACGTACAAACGAAGAAGGAAATGGCGCCCTTTCAAATTCTGGGATTGGATTCGCTGTACCGATTGATATCGTGAAACGTGTAGTTCCCTACCTGATCCGTGATGGAAGATATGATTACCCGTATTTAGGGATTGTCAGCCGCGAGAACCTGACGTTGATTGAAAAGGAAGCTATAGGTTTTTCAAGTGAAGAGGTTGGGGCATATGTAATTGACGTTCCCATAAATGGTCCCGCATCAGATGCGGGACTGCGGGGCGGAACAGCGGAAACAGTATTTTCAGATCTACCGTCAGGAGGGGATCTAATCACAGCGGTTGATGGGGAACGGATCAGAAGTTTTAGTGATCTACTGGCTTATTTAGTGACGAATAAGAGCCCGGGTGACGAAATTGAGATCACTGTTCTTCGGGAAGGACAAGAGTTAGTTCTAATGGCAATTCTTGAAAAAAGACCAGAATAAAAAAACTCCCGTTGGGGAGTTTTTCATTATTATTCCAAGTTGTCTATTAACAACAGGAGATCATTGTAGAAATCCTGCAGTTCATCAATCGCTTTTAACTGATCATCAGCAGCAAGAGATTTAACTTTTAAAAATTGGGCGGAAAGCTCGGTGGGAATGTCTGGGAATTTTGGCACACTGAGTTTATTGAGATCCTCTTTCACATAACGGATATTTTGGTTTATACGGCTGTTGTTATTATCTAATAAAGCAATATGAAGAAGACTGGTATTGCTTAAGATTTTATACACACTTGCCTGGGTGCTGACTATTTGGTAATCTTCCTGAAGTGATATATATTCAGTTTCTATAGGCATCAACCGATCCAATTCTGTTTGAGCTTTTTTTAAGGCACTTGCGGATGGTAAATACAAGGGTAATACAATTGCCAGCGTTCCTATGAGTAAAAAAAGAAGGGCGAACCCTATCTTTTTGATGGTTGTCTGAAAGAATTTATTTTTCTGCCCGGATTTCTTGTCCTTAGATGATTTTTCTGACACTTCACTCTTATTTAGATCTTCAGCAGATAAGTTGTTGGTGGTTTCTTCGGTTTTCATGCAAAGCTCCTTTACAAACTCATATCATTATATTTTAAATACGAAATTCATGGATTAAGGATTCATCAAAAAGATTTGCATGCGTTCTTTAGGCAAGTATAATGGCTGGTATGCAGAAAGAGAACTCTCTTAACTCGAAGGCGAACAAAACGATCGCACGCGGTGCAATAACCGTGATGTCGGCTTTTATCATAAGTAATTTGGTCGGCCTTCTTGCGAAAACACTAACCGCCCGTTATTTTGGCACCGGAATTGAGAGTAATGCGTTTTTCGCCGCTAATAGATTTTCTGAGATACTTTTCAATCTTGTCGCGGGAGGGGCTTTGGGATCTGCTTTTATTCCTGTATTCACAGGGCTGCTGGCAAAAAATGAAAATCAGAAAGCATGGAAATTAGCCTCATCCGTAATGAATTTAGTAACAATTGTGCTGGTAGTACTTAGTTTATTTACCGCGATCTTTTCCGAGCAGGTTGTCCGCTATATATTAGCACCTGGTTTTTCAGACAACGAGGTGTTACTTACCGCCCAGTTATTAAGAATACAAGTGCTTTCCCCGATAATCTTTGGGCTGAGCGGTTTGGTAATGGGAGTACTGAATGCACACCAGCATTTCCTGCTTCCTGCTATTGCTCCAGCCTTGTATCAAGTTGGATGGATATTTGGGATATTCTTATTAGAACCAAAGATGGGAATTTTTGGGTTGGCCTGGGGAACAGTAATTGGGTCACTTTTCCACTTGGCAATACAATTCCCACGCTTGCTGAAACTTCCTGAAATCAGCTATTCATTTACATTAGGGTTGGAGATGGATGAAGTACGGGAAGTTGCCCGTTTGATGGCACCTCGCTTACTAGGTGTGGCAGTTGTACAGCTCAATTTTCTATTGAACACATTCCTGGCTTCCTTTCAATCGGAAGGTTCAATCACTGCGATCAGCCTTGCTTTTCCTTTGATGATCATGCCGCAGGCGGTTATTGCCCAATCAATCGCGATTGCAGCTTTACCCACTTTTTCCGCGCAAGTGGCGAAGAATGAGATCAACGAGATGCGAAATTCACTGACCTCTACACTTCAGGCAATACTTATCCTTTCAATTCCAGCGGCGACTGGACTTATTCTCTTGAGAGAGCCAATCGTTTCACTTTTATATAAAGGCAGTGCTTTCACAACGCATTCAGTAAAACTGGTTTCATGGGCATTACTGTGGTACTCCTTGGGCCTGGTAGGCCACTGCCTGGTAGAGGTTACCAGTCGCGCTTTTTATGCGCTGCATGACACAAAAACACCAGTGATAATCGGCATTGGCGCAATGACTGGTAATTTACTGCTAAGTATCCTTTTTAGCGCAGTCTTCTCAAATTTAGGATGGATGCCACATGGTGGTCTTGCGCTAGCGAATTCAACAGCAACTGCGGTAGAGAGCATCATCCTTTTAATCCTAATGAAAAAGAAATTAAATGGAATCAACAGTAAAAAAATTGCAGAGACAGTAATCAAATCAATATCAGCAAGTGTGGGAATGGGTACTGCTATTTGGTTTGTAGAGAGACTTATGAATCCCTACGGTACTGGACAATACGTGGTTATTTCTATCATATTGGGTTTAATAGCATATGGCTTGCTTCTTGTACTATTGCGGTCCAGCGAAATTAGATATGTCTTTTCGCTGATAGGAGTAAGATTTGGAAAGAAAAAACTTTAACGGATTATTTTTTTTTGCTTTACCCAACTTTTAATAAGCCCAAAAGAGATATACTGAATCTGGAAATGGATGGATTCCACAAATACTTTCTTTGAAAAAATAATTAGAGGAGCAGAGATGGAAAATAAAATCGGGTGTGAATTTATGCGATTAACAAAGTATATAAATTTAGGTATTTTCCCTCAAAAACAAGGAATACCTCAGCCATCATTGGAATTACCGTTAGAAAATGGATCGGAGTTATTTGATCTTCCATCAGGCAAGAATATACTCTTGAATAAAGTTGACTTACTTCAATTAGTAGAAAAACGAGAGAGCCTTAGGAAATATCTTGATAAATCTCTCACATTAGAAGAGTTCTCATTTCTACTATGGGGAACACAGGGCGTAAAATCGCTGACTGAAAAACTGCTTTCGAAACGGACTGTCCCATCTGCTGGTTCCCGCCATCCTTTCGAGACCTACCTGTTGGTGAATGATGTAACAGGGCTATCTTCTGGTTTATACAGATATTTAGCGCTAAGCCACAAACTTGCCCGACTTCCGGGTCGGGAAAATATCAATCAAACATTGACAGAAGCGTGCCTTAAGCAGCAGCATGTGAAAATCTCTGCAGTGACATTTATTTGGGTTGCGGTACCGCATAGGACGGTGTGGCGTTATTCTCAACGCGCATACCGATATATTCACCTGGATGCGGGGCATGTATGCCAGAATCTTTATTTATTAGCGGAGGCGATTGATTGTGGAGTGTGCGCGATTGCCGCTTTTGATGATGACTTAGTCAACCAGGCAATTGGTTTGGATGGCGAAGATCTTTTTGTCATTTATCTAGCATCAGTAGGCAAGCGAAAATAGAACCTTAAACTTAAAAAAAACTCTTCTTTAAGCATTGAAAGAATGGCTTTCAAGACCTGCGTGCTATAATGCAAATATTCCTTATGAAAGTCATTTTTGATGATTTAAATTAGTATGGCCTTTGTCCACTTACATGTACACACACATTATTCTTTATTAGATGGCTTCAGCAAGATTAAGAAGCTTGTAAAGCGGACGAAGGAGCTGGGTATGCCAGCTGTAGCTATTACAGATCACGGCACGATGTTTGGCGTAATTGAATTTTATCGGGCAGCGAAAACAGCAGGGATAAAACCGATCATCGGAGTGGAAGGATATATTTCTCCTCGTAGGATGACTGATAAGGATGCCCAATTTGATAAGCGCGCATCACATATACTCCTTTTAGCCGAAAATGAAACAGGATACCAAAACCTGCTTAAAATCACTAGCGCAAGTCAATTAGAAGGTTTTTACTACCAATCCAGGATCGATAAACCTTTCCTGGAGCAGCATTCTGAAGGGATAATAGCGTCTTCAGCATGCCTAAAAGGGGAGATTCCCACAACCATTATGCAGAGGGGGATTGAAACAGCGATACCGTTATTGGACTGGTACTTTGAAGTATTTGGAAAAGATCGCTTTTATCTTGAGCTCCAGCGGCATGATATCCCGGAACTTGAACAGGTTAACAAAGACCTTATTGAAGTTGGCAAAAGGTATAACGCAAAATTTATTGCAACGAATGATGTCCATTATGTTGATAAGGAAGATGCCCATTTACAAGATATCCTTTTGGCTATCCAAACGGGAGCCGTATTAACAGACCAAAACAGAATGCGTATGAATGGTGATACGTATTATTTACGATCCCCCCAAGAAATGGCGGAATTGTTCAGCTTTTCACCAAGCTCGATCACAAATACGGTTGATATTGCTGAGCGGTGCAATGTTAATTTGGATCCCAGCGGATACCATTTGCCGCAATTCGAGGTCCCAGATGGGGAGACTGCCCAAACGTACCTAAGAAAACTATGTGATAAAGGACTAAAGGAACGGTATGGTTCTTTTGCTGATGATCCAGAGGTGCAAGAAAGATTTGCTTATGAGCTGAGCGTTATACATAAAATGGGATTCGATGCCTATTTTCTGATCGTATGGGATTTGTGCAGATATGCACGCGAACATAATATTTGGTATGAGGCGCGGGGATCAGCCGCGGGTTCTATTATTGGTTATGTCCTGGGTATAACACTGGTAGAACCTTTGGCATATGGATTGATTTTTGAACGATTCCTAAACCCGGACCGCGTGAATATGCCTGATATTGATCTGGATTTTCAGGATGATAAACGCGCAGAGATCATGGAATACTGTGCACAGAAGTATGGCAAGGACCATGTCGCATCTATTATTACATTTGGCACATTAGGCGCTCGGGCAGCAATCCGTGATGTGGGCCGAGTAATGGATATTCCATTGAATGAAGTAGACAGGGTCGCAAAAATGATACCAAATATTCCCAGCAGACCCACTACTATCAAGGATGCTTTAGAACAAGTCTCTGAATTAAGAACGCTGTATGAAAGCCGGGATTACATAAAGAATTTAATTGACGCAGCAGCAAACATGGAAGGTGTTGTGCGCAACGCGGGCACGCATGCTGCGGGAGTTGTTATTTCTGATAAACCGGTCATTGAATATGTTCCACTGCATCGACCGACAAATAAATCAGAAGATGTGCCTATAAAAATAGTAACTCAATTTGAAATGTCAGTTATTGATCATCTCGGATTACTTAAAGTAGACTTTTTAGGATTAGCCACCCTCACGATTATGCAGCAGGCATGTATTCTGATTGAAAAGCGACATGGGGTTAAATATAATCTTCGGAATATCCCAATTGATGATGCAGAGACTTACGAGTTCCTTGGAAAGGGCTTCACCGCTGGTGTTTTTCAGCTTGAGGGTGTCGCGATGACGCGATTCTTGGTGCAAATGCAGCCAAATAAATTGGACCATATTATTGCTATGGTCGCGCTTTATCGTCCAGGACCCATGGCGTTCATCCCGCGTTATATTGCCAGGATGAAGGGAAATGAGGAGATCACTTACAAACATGCTATGCTAGAACCGATCTTGAGCGAAACTTATGGGATTGCTATTTACCAGGAGCAAATCATGCGGGCAGCCATACAGTTGGCTGGATATACACCAGCAGAAGCTGATATGCTGAGAAAAATTATCTCCAAGAAAAAAGTGCTTGAATTGGAGAAACACCACCAGAAATTTGTTGATGGCGCTGTTGAAAATGGAATTGAAAGGAAGATTGCAGACGCGATTTTTACCGATTGGGAAGGATTTGCTCATTATGGGTTCAATAAAAGCCACGCTGCTGATTATGGTGTAATCGCAATCCAAACCGCATTTCTAAAAGCACACTATCCGCTGGAATATATGACTGCGTTGCTGTCACAATCCAAGAATGATACGGATAAGATCGCGTTTTATGTATCTGATAGCCGATCAATGGGAATTGCAATAGAATCACCAGATGTGAATTATAGTGGATGGGATTTTGAGATTGAGGATCATAAAGAAGGACCCTCCGCAATTCGTTTTGGCTTAGGCGCGATAAAAAACGTGGGATTTAATCCCGTTGAAATTATTATGAATGCTAGAAAGAATGGTGTTTTTACTGACATCAATGATTTCGCCCGCCGGGTTGATTTGCGAAAAGTTGGGCGCCGTACGCTGGAAAGTATGATTTGTGTTGGCGCTCTTGATTCGTTTGGGTCAAGATGCGCAATAATGGAAGGCATTGATCAGATTGCGTCGGTCAGCGAGAGCCATTTTCGTGCAAAAGAGTGCGGGCAGTTGACCTTTTTTGGCACTGTTGAAGGCTTACAGGAAGAGATTATGCTTCCAAAGACCACAACTCTTAACAAAAAGGATCAATTGGAGTGGGAGAAAGAACTGTTGGGTTTATATTTATCAGACCACCCATTATCTGCTTATTCACCCTTCTTGAAAGCACGCATCACACATTACTCAAGCCAACTTGTCGAAGTAGAACACAAATGTGAAGTGGTTGTTGGTGGGTCAATAGAAGATGTACGAACAATCATTACAAAAAAGGGTGATGAAATGGCTTTCGCAAGATTAGCAGATGTTCAAGGTAATGTTGAATTAGTAATCCTTCCAAGAACCTGGAAAAAATTTAGTGGTCAGATTCGTAAGGATGAGGTGCTGTTCGCCAAGGGGAAAGTGGATGCAGAGAGGTCTGATCCGAAAATTTTAGTAGATTCTGTGGAAAAGATTGATTTAGATAAGTTTTCCATCGCTGCGCTGCACCTTTCAGAGATTGATAATGCTCGAGTGAATATAGGGTCAGATAACAGAGGATCCGGCAATTCAGATCTGATTAAGGAGACTGATCCCCGGAATGATCCTGAGTTTTCAAACACTCCATATGACGGGAACATATCAAAAAAAAGCACTGACATTGCGTTTTCCGACGTTGGCGAAGAACACAACTCTCGTATTAAGTTGCAGGATGCGGGGGAAGGTTATCAACCATTGATAGAAAATCCCAATATTAAAAAATGTAAAGTGATTGAGATCACGCTAAACAGTACTGGATCGAAGCAAAAAGATACTCGCCGACTGCGACAGATCTATGGTGTACTGACATCTATTCCGGGAAATGACCAATTTGCGTTTCTGTGCAGGGAGAAAGGTCAGACTTACCGTTTTGATTTTCCAAATGATTCCACCGCGGCGAATGATAGCCTGATTAATGAACTATATGGCATGGTGGGTGAGGTAAATGTAAGGATCGGCTCATGAACATCTCTGAGTGATATTATCCATGACGTGCTAAAGAAGTACAATCAAATTTTCAGTAGGATTTATAAAAATTAACCGCATTATTTTGCAGTATGCTATTTGTATTTCAGATATTCTTTCTAATATACTAGTTCTCGCTGCGATGGAAATGAATAATAAATATCCTGTTATTTATCTTTCTGAAGGGGAGAAAGATAGTCCGGCTGTAATTTCCTGTTTGTGTGAATTGGAATTATGTTTTGAGAAAAATGGCGAGAAATTGACCTGGCACAGGTCGAAGCTCTATCTGCCTAGATATTTTGGGACTACTTCCATGTTGAAGTGGATTATGTAGGAACAAAAACGGGAATAATCGGTGCTGAGATCAAAAACCTTCAGAATTAATGAATATAAATTAATTGGCTATTCTTCAGTTTCTCGCAGATGCGGGAAAAGGATAACTTCCCTGATTGAGCGTTTATTTGCCAGCAGCATCACCAGACGGTCAATGCCCATACCGAATCCACCGCTGGGGGGCATCCCGTAAGACATTGCTTGCAGGTAATCATCATCCATCGGGTGGCACTCCTCATCGTCTACTTCATAAGCGCGCCCCATCTCAAGGAAACGCTTTTCTTGTTCAAGTGGATCGTTAAGTTCAGTGAAGGCGTTACATAGTTCCATTCCGCCAATAAAGCCCTCGAAGCGCTCTACGATGGATGGATCATCTGGTTTGTTTTTTGCAAGCGGTGAAATCTCGCGCGGATAGTTAAATAAAAAAGTTGGTTGGATAAAGCTGGGTTCAAGGATATCTCCGATCAACGCGTCAATCAATTTTCCACGCGGAGCCCCTGGCTTTGGATTGAAGCCTTCTTTTTCCATTGCCGCAGCCAATGATTCAGTATCAGGATGATCTGTGATATCAATCCCTGTCAAATCTACAATACTTTCCCGAAGTTCCACACGTTTCCAGGGTGGTGTTAGGTTGATCTCATGCCCATTGAAATGGATTATTTGCGTTCCAAGGACTTTTTGGGTAGTTTGCGATATCATCTCTTCAGTTAATTCCATTACCTTGAGATAATCCGCGTACGCCCAGTAGAATTCCAGTTGAGTGAATTCCGGGTTGTGTTTGAAGGATACACCCTCATTTCTAAAGTCTCGACCTATCTCATAAACGCGATCCAGACCTCCTACAAGGAGTCTTTTGAGATAAAGTTCAAAGGAAATTCGGAGAAACAAATTCTGGTGCAGCTGGTTGTGGTGGGTTTCAAAGGGTTGAGCCGCTGCACCGCCGTAAATTGGTTGAAGAATCGGAGTTTCAACCTCAATGAAACCGTGATCATCCAGGAAATCTTGTAAAGCGCGAATGGTTGCGAACCGGAGCAGGAAAATATCCCGCACCTCTTTATTCACCGCGAGGTCAGCGTACCGTTGCCGATAGCGTGTTTCAGGATCAGTGAGTGTTGCATGGCTGATGATCTTTCCATCTTTCTCCACATCTTTTGCTGCGGGGAGTGGACTGATTGCTTTTGCTAGCATTTGAAAATCAACTACAAGTAAAGTAATCTCACCAGTTCGGGAGCGTATGACGGTGCCAATTACCTGAATGAAATCACCCAGATCGTAGAAATCCTTAAATTGATCTAATTTCTCTTTCCCGATCTCATTAATCCGAAGCATGATCTGAATTCGCGCGCTTCCGTCTTCAATGTGGCAAAAGGCTAATTTTCCCATTGCTCTTTTTGACCGGATTCGACCGCCAATAGTGAAAGTCTCTGTGAAATTCTGTTCTGGTTTATGTTTTTCAAACGCTGTGAAAGAATTTTCAACATCAATGATCTGATGGCTGACTGAATTGCGAGTAGGGTATGGTTCAATGCCTTGTTGGCGTAAGGCGTTAAGTTTTTCTACACGAATTCTTTCAAGATCATTTAATTCCATACAAATTTCCTGCGTGCTTGATATCCTCCCCATCCATCCCAGGCGGGGTGGTAAATTATGAAACCTTCAATATTTTAACGTTAAATTCTCCATCAGGCGCTTCGACAGCAACCACATCATTCTTTTCATGGTCGAGCAGCGCGTACCCAAGAGGAGATTCATTGGATATCTTACCCTTGTTTGGATTGGCTTCTGCTGCACCAACGATAACAAAGGATTCCTTTTTGTCACTTCCTTCTTCCCGAATGGTTACTTTTGAACCAATTTGGATAAGCCCACTGGTACCACCCTGACTAATAATCTTAGCGGTTGCTAACAAGACTTTTAATTCTTTTATGCGTCCTTCAACAAATGCCTGTTCATTCTTAGCGGCTTCATACTCGGCATTTTCAACAAGATCTTCACCATCGGAAGCTTCCCGCAAGCGGGCTGCGACTTCTTGACGCCTATCCTTCTGGAGAAAATCAAGTTCCTGTTGTAATTTTTCGTACCCTTCTTTTGTTAGGAAGGTGTTATTCATAATCCCTACCTCATCTTTTTAATGATACAAATATTATTAAAACAATTGGGGGTGTGTTTTTAAAAAAACCACTCCTCCGGGAGCGATTAAAAGGTTAATTTAGATGTGATTGTCGCAATATATTACCATAATTGCGGGTGTGAAGCAAGTATTAAGAGGGTGTTGAAAAACAAATGACAAAATTGACAAGATAAAGGAACTTTAA
>CAZBCD010000016.1:0-19993 GCA_964490205.1 uncultured Pelolinea sp.
TCGGCGGCGGCAGCAACCTGCATAATCTGGATATGTTCCTCATAACACTCGTCATTACAGCGGCCGTCGCACTAACCAATTTCTGGCCGCGGGGTAAGGACACTCCTTCCGCTGGGTTCTGGGTTTCGGCTCTACTTGCCTTGGTGATGGTCTTTCCGCTAACATACGCGCTACGCCCCTCAGAGAAACCGCAGCTGTCAGATGCTATAGCAGTCGAGGAGTCGCTGACCGTTATTCGTAAGGAGATTGGTGATACCACGCCGAGTGAAGAGATCCTCTTCATCGACCACCGCCAACTGCTCACCTTCAGCTTTGTCCCGCAGGTACAGCTGGTGGATGAATATGAGAAGAAAAAGCTTATGGATAAAGCCATGCGCGCTGATGCGGAATATTTTGAACCTTTTTACGAGGATATCCGCGACCGACGCTTCGCTCTAATCATCAATGAGCCACTTAATCTAGTCATCCGTGGGGAGGACTACGCCTTCGGTGACGAGAACGATGCCTACGTCAGGTGGGTGACTTTACCACTCACATGCAGCTACGAACCAGTCTATACGAATTATAAAACTGGTGTCCAACTGCTTACCCCTCGCGAGGGACCATCACCGGATTACCTGCCTTGTGAAGAGTTTGCCCAACAGCCCTGATTTTCCACCAGTCAAAAAGGAAATCCCGCATCTATTCATTATGCAGTAGAAAAAAGAGACAGGTAATTATTAAGCATTACCTCCTTCCTAATAGAAACTACTAAATATTTCAAAAATTCAATAATTCTTCTTGCACCGCTTACTAAATCATGTTAGAATTCAAACCGCAAGAACAGCTTTATTGTTTTCATCGGAAAGTGGGCTTCCCCCACTTTTCTGCTTATAATCGAATAGTGATACATGGAGAAAAACTGGCATGAAAAATGAGTTTGCGCTGGCCTTTAATGAGGTATTAGAAGACAAGGGCCTCCCGAAAGAAACCGTTTTAGAAGCGCTTTCGACAGCGATGGTTTCCGCGTACCGGAAATCAGTCAACGCTTCAAATGCACAGGATATTAAAGCCATAATCGATATGGATCAGGGCAATTTCAACATTCTCGTTGAAAAAGAAGTGGTCCAAGCAGTGCAGAACCCACTCACAGAAGTAACCCTCGACGATGCGAAAAAAGCCGTGGAGGATGCTGAATTGGGCGATCTCGTCATGGTAGACAGCACACCAGAAAATTTTGGCCGTGTTGCTGCCCAAACAGCTCGACAAGTCATTCAGCGAAAAATTCGCGAAGCAGAGCATGCGGCACAATTTGAATATTACGAGAAACAATTAGGGGAGATCATCAGTGGTGTCGTCCAAGCAGCGAATGCACGCGGTTTAACGATCGGTTTAGAATTGAAAGCCAAAGCCAGCATGCCGCGAAAAGAAATGATCACGCATGAGCGATTCCGCATTCACGAACGCATACGCGCCCTTGTTGCTGAAGTCAAAGAAACAGGACGTGGACCGCAAATCATTCTTTCCCGCACTCACCGCGACTTCCTCCGCAGATTATTAGAAAATGAAGTGCCGGAGATCTTCCATGGTGTTGTTGAAATCCGTTCAATCGCTCGCGAACCTGGACGCAGAGCAAAAGTGGCAGTTTCTGCCGCACAAAATGGTATCGACCCTGTCGGCGCTTGCGTTGGCATGCGGGGAGTCCGCATCCAGGCTATCGTCCGCGAATTACATGATGAAAAGATTGATGTGATTGAATGGAACTCAGATCCTACTACATTTATTGCCAAAGCGATCAGCCCAGCAAGGGTCAACGGCGTTTATCTAAATGAATCAGTAGACAAGTTCAAGAACGCGCTTGTGGTGGTTCCTGAAGACCAGCTCAGTCTGGCAATTGGTCGTGAAGGTCAGAATGCCCGCCTGGCTGCGAAATTAACTGGTTGGCGCATTGATATCAAAAGTCTTCCTGAGGCTATCTCTGATTGGTTGTTTACTTTGAAAAACAATGAGGAATTTAAAGTGCTAGCCAAAGAAGAAGCAGAAGCGATCACTCAGGCAGAAGAGATAATGGGCCGTAAGGCGGAAGGACGAGTTATCTCTAACAATGACTATGATTTTCTGAGCCAGTTTAATGACCGGTTGGAGCACTTTATGATCACTGAACGGCGCGAGAAACGCGAAGTATATGAAAAGAGAAAAGCAGAAGCATTGCAATTGATTCCCGTTGGCGCATTTAAAATGGATCTTTCTAAGAGCGGTTTATCAGAAAAAATTATAGGGGCATTAACAGAAGCGAATTTTGATAATGCCGGCGATCTAGTGCTTGCAGCCAAGACCAATCCTGAAAGAGTATTAGAAGTTTCTGGTATTGGACCAAAAACATTAGAAAGAATCGAAGAATTTGGCAATAATTTGCCTGATATTGTTCCTGAAGAGGAAGCAATTGAAGAAGAACCCATACCAGAACAAGAACTGGAAACAGCAGTTGTGGTAACTCCGACAGATGAAGAAATTACCACTGAAGAAACTGTGGAAGAACAAGTTGGAGAGATTCTGGAAGAAGTTCAAACAATACCTGAAGAACTCACATCTGAGCCGATCGGGGATCTTGGCGAACCAGAAGTATTCGAGAAAGAAGAAAAAACTCATAAGGTTGAGAAAATCAAATCCTTTGAAGAGCTATTCAAGCTCGATCTAGAAGATATCAAATCGGATGATATCAATGGTGAATCTGTCCAACCAAAGCCGAAGAAAAAAACCAAGAAATCAAGGCAGATCGAATACGATCCTGATCTTGATATTACTATCTCAAAGAAAAAGCATAAACGCGCTGAATCTAATTGGGATGATTGGGAAGAAGAGTAAGTATAGATAAGAAAATAAGGTGGTAAAAAAACAAAAAAGGCCTGAAAAACATATTCCGCAGCGCACCTGTGTTGGTTGCCGACAAGTGCTTTCAAAAAGAGAATTGATGCGAATCATCCGCACACTAGAAGGCATTCGGTATGATCCTACTGGCAAAGCAGATGGCCGGGGCGCATATTTGCATGACAAACGATCATGCTGGGAACAAGCATTAAAGGGCGTTTTAGCTAAAACACTGCGAACTGAAATGAATGTAGAAGACCGGAGGTATTTACTTCAAATAATGTACTCCCTGCCAAAGGAAAAAAATGGCGTTTGAAGGTAAAAAAGATTTTACCAAGTTGCAGTAGGGCAAGAAAAATGTAAGTAAAGAATTACATTTCATTCGCTCTCAAAGGCAGCCCACGCACATTTCAAAAAGATTTAGATTGTTCAAAGGGGAAGTTACGGAGGCATAAATGAGCGAGAATGAAAATAAAATAATTGAACTGCCATCGATCACAACAGTACGCGATCTTGCAATAAAATTAGGCACCAGCCCCATACAGATCATTAAAATCCTGATGGCGAATGGTGTTATGGCAAATATCAACCAGCAGATCGATTTCGATACTGCGGCGGTTGTCTCAGCTGAAATGGGGTTGGAAGCCAGCCTCGAGATACCCGAAGTAAAAGAAATTGGTGAAGTGCCTTTATGGCGCCGGTTGATTGAAGATGAAGATGAAAAAAACCTTGTCAAGCGTCCCCCTGTTGTCACAATTTTGGGCCATGTCGACCACGGAAAAACTACTTTATTGGACGCAATTCGACATACCGACGTGGCCAGCGGAGAATCTGGCGGTATCACCCTGCATGTCGGTGCTTACCAAATCGAACATAAAAAAAACAAGATCACATTCCTGGATACACCGGGGCATGCTGCCTTTACTGCTATGCGCGCTCGCGGTGCACAGGGAGCGGATATCGTTATTTTAGTAGTTGCGGCAAATGATGGCGTCATGCCGCAAACAAGAGAGGCTATTGCACACGCACAAGCTGCTAAAGTACCAATGGTTGTCGCTCTAAATAAGATAGACCTAGCTGATGCAAATCCTGATTACGTTAAGCAACAGCTTGCCGATGTCGGTCTAATTTCAGATGAATGGGATGGCGATACGATCATTGTGCCTGTTTCCGCAAAAATGAAGACAGGGATTGAAGATCTACTTGAAGCTATCCTGCTCATTGCTGAAAGTAATAAGATCCTTGCTAATCCGAATGGAACAGTCATAGGAACGGTCATTGAAGCGGAAGTGGATAAGAGTAGAGGTATTGTTGCAACTCTCATTGTCCAAAATGGAACGTTGAAAATTGGGGACGCTATTGCAGTTGGAAAAGCAAGCGGAAAAATAAAAGCGATGTTTGATTTCATGAATAAACAGGTTGAAACTACAGGACCATCACAACCAGCTCTTATCTTGGGTTTGAATGAACTACCAAAAGCAGGGGATTTATTCCAGGTGTGTGAATCAGAAAGACAGGCTCGTGCGATCGTAAATGACCGCAAGCGAAAAGAAGAGGAAGCGCGTTCAGTGAAAAAGATAACAGGATTAGAAGACCTGTTCACGAAATTCCAAGCAGGAGAAATGGCTGAATTACGTTTGATCCTTAAAGCTGATGTTCAGGGATCATTAGAACCCGTCACAAATTCTCTTAACGAGATCGACCAAAGTGAGATCAATATCAATATTCTTCATTCAGAAACAGGAAATATCACAGAGAATGATATTATGCTCGCTACAGCATCAAACGCTATAGTTCTTGGTTTCAATGTAAAAATAGAAACTGCAGCAGCCAAACTTGCGGAAACCGAAAGTGTTTCCATCAGGACATATGACATCATCTACCGCCTTCTGGAAGACATTGAAAAAGCGCTCAAAGGTATGCTGGCTCCAGAGGAGAAAGAAACGATTCTCGGCCAAGCTGAAGTACTGCAGATATTCCGCATTTCAAAGTTAGGTACCATTGCTGGTTGCAGAGTGATGAATGGTGAGGTACGCCGTAATGCAAAAGCACGCGTATCAAGAGAAGAGAAGAATCTCTTTGAAGGTGAACTCGCTTCCCTTAAACACGAGAAAGATAATGTTAAAGAAGTTCGTTCAGGTTTTGAATGCGGCATAAGGATTAAAGGGTTCAACGACTTTGAGATTGGTGACACGATCGAGTCATACATTGTCGAAGAAGTAGAAAGATAAGAATGCCTTCAAAATTACGCACAAAAAGAATCGCGGACAGAATCCAACAATTATTATCTGAAATGCTTGTTACGGGAAAAATCAGCGATCCCCGACTAGTATCAGTTTTCATAACCGATGTCACTGTTGATCGGGAACTAAGCTTCGCGAATATCTTCGTATCTTCACTCGAGGGCAAATCTCAATCTGATGAGATTCTCGCTGGTCTAGAGCATGCAAGCAAGTATCTCCGCAGTTCTTTAGCACACGAAATTGACCTACGGACCTTCCCAATGCTGCGTTTTTTCTGGGATAAGACACCTGAGCGTGCGGAACGCTTAGAGCAGCTATTAGATTCTATTGCAGAACCAAATGTGACTGATGAAGACCAAGAAAACTGATTTCGACCAGATCCACACCAAGATCCAGTGTCTATTTACACAGTCCGTTAGGCCTCTTATCCTTTCCCACATCCGGCCGGATGGAGACGCTATTGGATCGATCATTGGACTTTCCTTGGCCCTTCAGAAAACAGGGAAAAAACCACAGATAGTTATAACCGATGGATTACCCCGTAAATTTAGATTCCTTACTGGGGCTGATCAAATTACCCGGATGATAAAAGGTAAATACGATCTTGTTGTTACTCTCGATTGCGCAGATAAAAAACGCGTTGGCTCCCCGACTGAACTTCCTGATATACACATAAATATTGACCACCATGTCACGAACGAACTATATGCGGAAACCAATTTGGTCATTCCGGAACAACCTTCAACAACAGCAATCCTGGCTAAATATCTTCCACACTGGGGATTTTCAATTGATAAAGATGTTGCGAATGCGCTATTAATGGGAATGATCACCGACACGATTGGATTTAGCACATCCAACGTTACTCCCAAGTTTTTACGCTTGTCTGCAGACCTTATGGATAAAGGTGCGGATTTACCAAGTTTATATCATCAAGCTTTAACCGCACAGTCCCTTCCCGCCAGTATAATTTGGGGCAATGCACTTTCACGGATCAAATCTGAAGGCAACCTTGCCTGGACTACCATCACTCTTGAAGATAGGGCCAACGCGGCATACCAAGGAAGGGACGATGCAGACCTCACAAATCATCTATCCTTATTGGAAAAAATTGATGTTGCGGTCCTTTTTAATGAACAAAAAGATGGTAAAGTAAAAGTAAGTTGGCGGTCTACCGCGAAATTTGACGTTTCAAAGATCGCAATGCGGTTCGATGGAGGAGGCCATTCTCCCGCCGCCGGGGCTGAGATAACAGGCAGGCTTGAAACAGTGATGGAACTAGTGTTAGGGGAAACAAAGAAATTCATGCAGGGGAAAAATTAATCAGGAGATATTTATATGGAAGAAATAAAGAATCCAATTAAGAATACGATATCAGGTGTGTTGATAGTCGATAAACCTATTGGCATGACCTCACATCAAGTCGTTCAAGTGATTCGCAGGGGAACGCGCATTAAACGCGCGGGGCATACAGGTACTCTAGATCCACGTGCTTCAGGAGTGCTGGTAATTCTCGTTGGTCCTGCAGTTCGTTTATCGCAATATATCTCTGCAGAGGATAAGCGGTATCAGGCAAATATCAAATTAGGTGAAAAAACAGATACGTATGATACCGAAGGTAAAATCACAGGTACTTCTGAGGTAGATGTGACTCACGCCCAACTTGAAGAATCATTGAAACAGTTTGTCGGTGAAATCGAACAGGTACCCCCACCTTATTCCGCAGTTAAAGTGAAAGGCAGGCACGCCTATGATTTGGCGCGCAAAGGCGAAGAAGTAAAATTGGAACCACGCCTTATCAATGTGCACAGTCTTGATCTCCTCGAATGGAATTCACCAGAAGCAGTCATAGATCTTCATTGCTCTTCAGGCACATACGTTCGATCATTGGCATATGATCTGGGGGAAATGCTTGGGTGTGGTGGAAATCTGACTGGTTTACGCAGGACAAAAAGCGGCCGATTTACACTTCGCGATGCTGTACCGCTCAGAAAACTTACCGAGGCTTTTGAAAACAATTCCTGGTATCAATATTTGGTTCCAGCGGCAGAAGCGCTATCAGATTGGCCCTCAATTACATTATCCAATGAAGAAGTGGAATTAGTTAAGCACGGACACCGAATTCCCCGTGAAGAAGGACCTGAAAAATTGGCCCGCGCAATCACCGAGCAGGGTGAATTGGTTGCATTGATGCAATTTGATCCAGAAACCAAAGAATTTCAACCGCGCAAAGTATTTTTCACCTAAATGGTAGCAGGGAGCAAAGAAAGAAAATCCTCGATGAAGAGAGCCTGGATTACTGTCGGGTCATTTGATGGTATCCATTTAGGGCACCAAAAGATTATTAATAATCTAGTTGAAGGCGCAAAAAAAACGGATGTCCCCTCGATCGTTATAACATTTTTTCCACACCCTACGGCCTACATAAAAAATATCACGGACCCATATTATTTAACTTCACCAGAAGAAAAAAATCGAATTCTTTCTAAGCTAGGCGTCAATTCGATTCTGACTGTGCATTTTAACCATTCCATTTCACGATTATCTCCACGAGATTTTTTAAGCACACTTCATCGTCAGCTAAAATTCTCCTGTTTGTTGGTAGGGTACGATTTCCGTTTAGGGGCAGATCGGGAAGGTGACTTGGAAAGACTCGAGGATTTAGGCAACAAGACAGGTTTCTGTGTGCGCGCAATTGCACCACTGCAACAGCAGTCTAAACCAATATCATCCAGTATTATCCGAGCAGCCCTCAAGAAGGGTGATCTGAGCACCGCAAATACCATACTTGGTTATCCATACTCCATCGAAGGAACAGTTGTGCATGGAGACGGGCGCGGTAAACACATCGGCATACCTACCGCAAATCTCTCGGTGTGGAAAAAGAAACTATTGCCAGCGAAGGGTGTCTACGCTGCATTTGCGTTATTAAAAAGGAGGAAATTTCCCGCAGTTGTTAGTATAGGGTTTAGACCAACTTTTTATGAAATATCAGAACAACAAACTGTTGAAGCGCACATTATAAACTTCTCAGATCAGATCTATGGTATGCAGATTAAACTCCAATTTATCTCGCGATTGCGGCAAGAAAAGAAATATGGATCTGTGAATGAATTGATGGAGCAGATTCGAAAAGATATCAGCGACGCCGAGGAGGCACTAACAAATGATACAACCCCGACGGATATATCTTCTTGACACTAAAAAACTCAGTCCGGAAACTATAGCAGTTGCCTTCGCTAAAACTTCCCGATCGCCAAAATCTTTTGATGAGATCGCGGCTGAATTATCAGATAAGCGCTCTGCCGATTTTCATGAAAAATGGGTTGTGGGGTATGGGCATTCTTCCGTAGCCGAACATGCTGTCCTGCATATCGCTGTTGAAAATATCTCTAGATTAGCGGTTGAATGTTTAGAATCCAACCGCCTTGCTTCATATACTGAAAAATCATCTCGCTACCAGATCTGGGATGAAGATCATTTTTTCATTCCCGGAGAGATCCAAGGCAGCAATGTTGAAGATGAATATTCAGAAACCTGCAAATTGCTTTTCAAAGAATATCAGATTGCTTTTGTTAAAATAAGGGAATATTTATCAAAGATCAAACCTCGTCAAGAAAATGAATCCGAACGAGCGTATATCAACTGCATTCGCACTCACAGTGCAGATGTGTGCCGATACTATCTCCCTACTAGTTCGTTAGCGAATGTGGGAGTATCAATCAACGCCCGGGCGCTTGAACATACTCTTCGGAAAATGCTTTCGCACCCCTTAAGTGAAGTCCGTAAGGTCGGGGAGGAAATAAAAGCAGTGTCTTTGAAGAAAATCCCGACTTTAGTTAAATATGCTGATCGTAATGACTACCTTATCCAAATTGAAGGTGAAATCACAAATCAAAGTTCAAAGGTGATTTCGAGGGTTTCCCCAAATGATGGTTGGTGTGAATGTGCAGATTATGATGATGATGGCGAATTCAAAATTTTAGCTGCATTATTTTATAGATTCAGCAATTTATCGTTCAAAGAGGCATACGAGCACATATCACAATTGCCGCAACAAGAACTCGAAAGTATGGTGGAATTACTTCTTGGAAAACTTAGAAAGCATGATATTCCAGTTAGAGAACTGGAATACGCACAAATCAGCTTTGATCTGATTATTGACCAGGGTGTATATTTTGAACTAAAACGCCATCGAATGATGGCTCAAACTGCCAAACCATTTTCCCCACAATTAGGATATGCCACTCCTAAAATCATTAGTGAAGCAGGTCTTCTTGATAATTTCACAACCGCTATGGAAAAAGCAAGAGAAACCTTCTATGCTGTTCACGAAATTCATCCTCACGCAGCCGCCTATATACTTCCCAATGCATATAATCGGCGTGTCTTTTTAAAAATGAACCTTCGTACAGCCCTCCATCTGATTAAACTGCGGTCAGCATCTAACGCGCATTTTGCCATACGCCGTGCAGCCCAAAGAGTTGCTGAGGAAATCAGGAATAAATATCCCCTCTTCGCCCCATATTTTAAAATTGATACAGATGAGACTTGGGGTGCACTGGAAAATGATTTCTTTTTAAAAACATCCTGACAAGCAATTTAAATACTCTCTTGCTATAATAAATTTAATTAAAAGAGGTTGAAAATGACTCGGTTCACACAAGTAATCAAGCGTTCAGGAGTAAAAGTTCCATTCACTCCTAACCGAATTACGAATGCAATTTATCGAGCTGCGGTTGCAGTTGGTGGAAGGGATAAAAAGACCGCTGAAAAACTCACTCTTCAGGTGATTGAATACATGGAAAAAACGATCCCTGAAAATAATATACCCACAGTTGAACAGGCCCAAGATGCTACTGAGAAGATTCTCATTGAAAACGGGCACGCGAAAGTAGCTAAAGCCTATATTCTCTACCGAGATGAAAGGGCACGGATGCGCGAGCAGCGCGAATTGCAGACCATTCGCCCTTCTACCAATATTCCTTGGGCAAAAATCTGGCAGGTATTAGATTGGGCTGCGTCACACGACCTGCATTCCATAAAACATTATAAAAATCGGTTGGAAAACAACGAACTGCAGCAAATTGTTTCAGAATCTGAGATGTTCTATGAAGAAGATATCAAATTAGCTGCCCATGAAATCTGTGAAAGACGGAACGACCTAAGAATCGTCTTGATCTCAGGTCCTTCATCTTCTGGGAAGACCACATCCACCATTAAAATTGGCCAAATTCTCAAACAAATGGGGATCAGTCTTGTCACATTGAACGTAGATAATTATTTCTTCGATCTGGAAAAACATCCAAAAGACGAGTTTGGCGATTATGATTTTGAAACACCGCAAGCACTTGATCTGCCTTTGATTAATAGACACTTATCTGAACTCATCAAAGGAAAAGAAGTGCATATACCCTTCTATGATTTTAAGAAGGGGAAACGCCAGGATAAAAAAACAAAAATGCGGATCGGGAAAAATGATATCCTTCTGATTGATTCCCTACATGGCCTTTACCCACCAATGACAGAAGATATCCCTCCCGAAAAGAAATTTAAATTATATCTTGAGCCCTTGTTGCAAATGAAAGATCCCAAAGGTCAGTATATCCGCTGGACAGACATTCGGATGATGCGCCGTATGCTGCGGGATGCAGCATACAGGGGATATGATCCTGAGCGAACCCTCACTCACTGGCACTATGTCCGTACTGGCGAAATGCGTAATATTTTTCCCAATAACATTTACGCGGATTTCATCATTAACAGTGCAATGCCGTATGAGTTATCTATTTACAAATCACGCTTATATGATGGTTTCAAAGATTGGACTGAGAAATTTAGAAAGGATCCCTTGCGTGAAGACGCATATACCCGTTCTAAACGTGTATATGAATTGCTTTCAGAGATTCCCGCGTTGGAAGATGATTCCTTTGTCCCAAGTGATTCGGTTATTCGAGAATTTATTGGTGGAAGTTCTCTGAAATATCATTAGTATCCAAAAGCTCATTATGGCTTATGCTGTCGTAATCTACTTTGATGAAATCTCCGAGCAGCCCATCCTGAACATATGGAGAGAGCTGGAAAAAAAGAACATATTGCAGGCGATGAATAATCCCGGCATCCGACCGCATATTACACTTGCTATTTATGATTCCTTAAATTGCATAGATTGTGAAAAAGAAATCAAACAATTTGCCAAGAATTCTGGTTTACTTAGGGTTAGTGCCGACCATTTCGGTATTTTTCCCCATACTTCTCCCGTGGTATTCATTGCACCAGCGCCAAATAGGGATTTGATGAATTTTCAAAAAAGAATCCATCATGCTCTGAAAAATAGCGTCAATGGCTCTTGGAATATGTACCAACCAGGTAATTGGGTACCTCATTTAACTTTAGTCCGTGATATTGAGAAAAAGAACCTTCCTACTGCTCTTGAAATCTGCATGAAAATGGAGCTGCCTTTAGAATTGAAAATAACACAGATCGGAGTTGTCAATTTTGAGCCCGTCAAGCAGCTTTTTGAGATAGATATCGAACACTACTAAATTTTTCTTTCCTCATTGAACCCCATAAAATATAATTATTACCACTAAGATTTTTCTTGTATACTGATTATTGACTCTCATGAGTGCAAATAATTTCTCTTATATACCAGGCAGCATCAAGGGATATGATCTGCCTTTGCAAAATTTTATCCCTCCTCTACCGAAAAGCACCTTCCCAACTTGGATTGAAAAAATGGGTCTTTCTAAACATCTATTAATTGATCCCATTAGCGCAAATCCATTACTCCCAGTGGAATTAGCTATTTCTGGTGCCCGCATCTTAAGTGCGCGCAGCAACCCTGTCATATGGTTAATTACTGAAGTTGCGGCTTCAGCACCGACAAAAGAGGATTTCTCAACTGTAATTAATAAGCTTTTTAACACCCGACATGGTAATGCTACAATATTCGACCATCTTCAAGGCTTATATATAACCCCCTGTGTAAGTTGCGGAAAAATGATCCAACCTGATGGGTTTGTTTGGGAGAAGGGAAAAAACCAGCCAATTTCAAGGTTATATCACTGCCAATTCTGTACGGATGAAGGCGAAAAAGATATCAGCGGTTTTGACTTAGAAAATCTTAATCGTCTTGGAAATTTAGGTATTCACCGCTCACGCGCATTCCAACGGGTAGTATCTGGAAGTGAATATGAACAAGCATCTCTTCGCGCTGCATTGGATTGTTATTTACCCCGCGCGTTGTATGTTTGTATGTTGCTGGCAAATCGATTGGAAAGGTTGTCGTTAACGAAGGGTCAAGCAAAATACATCCGTGCGGTATTGTTATCTGTCTTCAATGATGCGCATTCTTTAAAGCACTGGCCACCACGTGATTACCGATTTCTGCAATTATCCGTTCCAACAAAATTCTTTGAACGTAATCTTTTTTTATCCCTTCAAACCGCATCTCAGCATTGGAAGCACATAAATACTGCCGTTAAAGTAAGTTACTGGCCAAACCTTCCTGATGAAGGTGGAGGTATTTGTTTTTATCAGCGAGAATTAGCTGAGAAATATAAGTTGTTTTCAGATAACACCCCTACTGCGATCACAACTATTTTCCCGCGTCCTGGCCAGGCATTCTGGACCTTATCTGCGGTTTGGTCCGGTTGGTTATGGGGAAGTAAAGCTGTCAGCCCCATGCGCAGCGCTTTAGGAAGGAGGAGATATGACTGGTATTGGTTTACCAAAGCAGTACATATTGCATTGAAAAGAATTGCCCCCTCCCTTCAAGATAATACATTGGCTTTAGGCATACTTCCACAATATACTCCAAATTTGGCGTTCGGATTATTTTCCGGTTTGCACGCAGCGGGTTTTAAATTAGGGGGATCCGCATTTCGAGTATCAGATGAAATACTTCAATGCCAATGGGAAAAGCGTCCTACCGCAAAAAGTGTTCCCCAATCAGAAGTTGATCTTCGTAAGGTAATTGGTCAATTCCTAACAGCTCGCGGGGAACCTGTAGAGTATCATCGTATCATCATGCAAACAATTGTTGAATTTGCACGAGAAAATGGGATACCTTTCAACCTTTCCGAGGTTAAGGAATCTGATTTTACACGGCTGCAGAATTTAATAAAACAATTGCTTGCAGAGACAAATTTCCTTAGACCATTTCCCTCCGAACTCCCCGGCGGAAGCAGATGGTGGCTGTTGAATGAAAAAAACATAGAGCCACCCATATCCGAGAGGGTCGAGTCCGTTATCAGAAAATTTCTATTATCTAAAAAAGAAATACACTTAGAAGATCTGGATCGAAAAATTTGTGAAAAGTTTACGGGCGAACGAACACCTGAGCCTGAATTGGTTAACACAATTCTCAAATCCTACGCGGCTCCAAAACCAGATGATCCCTATCATTTTAGATTACGTCCAAATGAATCAGCCGATGCCCGAAAAAAAGATTTAAAAGAAATCAAGGATATTCTAATAAAAATTGGCAAATCATTTAATCTGCAGGCAACAGGAAACTCGATCATTTATTGGAAAGATCCAGTTTCAAAGAACTGCTCTTATATTTTCTATCCGACTGTTTCCACGGAAATATCACAATTTGTATACAAACACGAATTTCTTGGGAATGTGCAGCATGTGATTGTTTTCCCCAGTAGCCGCTCTTCCTGGGTTTATTATCGCCTACAGCATGATCCACGCTTTGCTTCGGCTTTGGAAAATGGCTGGCATTTTCTTAAATTCCGCTATCTGCGCCGTTTAGCGAAAAAGGATGGCCTTGACCTCCATTCATGGATAGAACTGCTTGATAGTGACCCACCATTGTGGGATCCACCCACCCAATTACAATTCTTATAGAGAAGACATGGTTTCCCGTGTCTTCTCTCTCTATCCTGCTATCTCCGCGATGAAAGGTATTCTTTCTTTAATGAATGCTTGAATGTCAGCCGGTGATTCTAATTCCAATGTTTGGTCCGCAATCTCTTTCATCTCACACGTATCTAAATTGCGAATGATCTGTTTGGCAAGAGGAACCATGGGAGGATTCATACTGAACTCATCCAATTCCAGCCCCAACAGGATTGGAAGGGCAAGTGGTTCACCTGCCAGCTCTCCGCACATACCAACCCACTTTCCTTCCTTATGCGCGGCTCGAATCACTTCCCGCACTAACCGCAGAACAGCAGGGAAAAAAGCATTGGATAAATCAGCCACCTTCGGATTCGTGCGATCTGCCGCCATTGTATATTGGCTGAGATCATTTGTACCGATGGAAAAGAAATCAATTTCTTTCGCCAGTTGGTCTGCCACCAACGCCGCAGAGGGAATTTCAACCATAATTCCAATCTCAATATTCTTAGCTATTTGTACACTTTCTTCTTCAAGTTCAGCAGCGCATTCATCCAGTACTTTCCGAGCAGCTCTGACTTCGCTTGCCGTTGCAACCATTGGGAACATGATCTTCAGGTTGTAACCTGCGCTAGCCCTCAGTGCTGCCCTCAGTTGTGGTTTGAAAATATCTGGCCGAACCAGGCAAAGCCGAAGTGCACGCTGGCCAAGAAATGAGTTTGATTCTGCTTTTAAGGCCATATAAGGGATCTCTTTATCTCCACCAACGTCCAAAGTTCGCAGGATTACAGGCATATCCCCAAACACATTTAGAATATCTCTATATACTTGGAATTGTTCTTCTTCAGTCGGTAATTTCATTCGTTCTAGATAAAGGAACTCTGTCCTCAGCAGCCCTACACCCTCAGCGCCATTAGCAACCGCACTTTTAGCACCCTCTACATTGCCAATATTTGCTACCACTTCAACCCGTTTGCCGTCTTTTGTTATAGCCGGTTCTTTAGCATATTTCATCGCTTCTTCATGAATTGAATTAGCTGCTTTGATCCGCTGGCGGTATTTAGTGATTAGTGCTTTATCAGGTGCGAAAATTGCGGTACCTTTTGTTCCATCGAGGATCACTTTAGTACCATTTTTTTGCAATAAAACCTCATCTCCTATACCAGCCACAGCAGGAATTCCTAATCCACGGGCCAAAATAGCTGTATGAGATGTGGCCGATCCCTCCGAAGTGCAAAAACCAATTACAAGAGTTTTATCGAGCAAAACTGTATCTGAAGGAGTAAGGTCGTCCGCCGCGATCACAGAAGGTTCTTTCAAAGCAGCTGTGGGAGATTCAGCAATGCCTAAAAGTATCCTTAATACCCGATTTTGCACATCCAAAATATCTGTTGCGCGAGCGGCAAAATATTCATCTTTCATAGCCGCCATTATGTCAGAAAATGATTGCCCAGTCTCCTGCATGGCTAATTCCGCACTTTTATCCTGGTTCTTGATTTTATTCTCCACTCCTGCAAGCAATTCCGGATCTTCCAGAATCATTCGATGTGCCTGAAAGATCTCCGCATCTGCGTCACTGGACTCCTTTAACGCTTTTTCATAGATGCTGTCAATTTGATCTTTTGCTGTGGAAATTGCGGTGTTCAACCGTTTCAGTTCTTCTTCTGGTTGGATATTTGATCTTTCCTCAATAATTAATTCTTGGCGAACAAATTGAAATATCGGGCCAATACCAATGCCTCGTGAAGCAGGGATTCCCGTTAGCTCTTTCATTATTTTTCTCCAAAATCATCTTCAACCAGAGCAACCAGGGCATCCACTGCGGTGCCCTCATCTTCACCTTCTGCCTCGATTGTTATTTCCATCCCCTGAAATACCCCCAGGGTAAGAATACCAAGGATCGATTTTGCATTAGCTTTCCGGTCTTCTTTCGTTTCGGGATCCTGGCAAGAAACATTAATATCTGATTTAAACTTGGTGGCTGCCTGTACAAACAACGAAGCTGGCCGAGCGTGCAATCCTACTTTGTTATTTACAACGATCTTTGATTCTTTCATCCAATCTCTCCTGTAAAATGTGTTTTCCTTAATAAAAAATATAAAAATAACTCGAATTTAAAAATAATTCCGCAAAATCCTTGCGGAAGTTTATTGTATCACGGTTAGAATCCGCTGGAATTCATGGTCAAGGAGCAGGTATGGGAGTATCAGTAAATATTGGAGGAGGCTCAAAAGTTTCAGTCGGTTCCAATGTGCTTGTTGGTTCAACCGTATCTGTAGGGGTACTTGTTTCCGCAGGCGTCGATGTTATCGTTGGTGTTCTGGTTGGAACCACCAGGTTCAGGTGAATTCTTTTTTCAGCCTCTGTATCTATGGTGCTTTTCATAAGAATTCGAAGTGTTATGCGGGCTGCGTCCGCTCCGTAAACATCCCATGCGATGAGCTTTTTTGGTTGGGCATAAGTATTTGTTCCCTCTGTTAATGTTTTCCATTTGCTTGGGTTATTTCCAATACCATATTGCAGAATGTATTGTTTGAAATTTTTCGTAGCCGTGATAACCGCATAAATATCCATCGGTGAGGTTTTGACATTCATATCATCCTTCAGACCAACAAATACAATTGTTGGCCGCGGATCACTGCCTATGCATTCCCGAGAGGGCGTAAAAAGAATAGGTTTACTAAAACCATTGTTTTTTGCCCATGCCTGGCCGCTGCTTTCACCTTTGATCCATTTAACAGCCCATTTTTCTGAAACGTTGAGGGTAAGTTTTTCTTCAGTGAATTCTGAACATGCTGATCCTGCCTTCAAATTTGTCCATGTATCAATTGCCACTTCTTGCCATAGGTCAAATTCCTCATCTAAGGGAGGTTGATTATTTGTAAAAATCTCTGTTTTTTGATTTGAGCAGTTATCCGATGGTTTCGTCCCAGATATAGCACAAACAATTTGGTCCTCAATTGTGTCTGGTCTGGAAAATCTTGTGGGAGAACCGTCCTGATAGGTATTTACCGCCCATTGCATAACATCTTTCCAAAGTGGGGCGGCACCAGTGACCCCGCTAATATTCTTCATTGGTGTATAGTCCGCATTTCCAATCCAAACTCCGATCGCAATATCCGGCGTATATCCCATGGTCCAATTATCCCGAAAATCATTAGTTGTGCCGGTTTTAACAGCTGCGCTGAAAGGTAATTTAAGGACCGAGTTAGCACCAAAAGCAGGGGTTCGCGCGTTATTATCAGAAAGAATATGGCTAATCAAATACGCATGGTCTCTTCGAATTATTTGATCTGAATTTTCTTTTTCATGCTCATAAACCACATTTCCGGAATGATCGACTATCTTCTCAATAGCGTACGCGTCTACATCCGAGCCAGAATTCGCGAAGATCGCATAAGCATTCGTCAGTTCCAACAAGGACACATCTCCACCGCCAAGCGTCAAGGATAGTCCGTAATCATCCCTGGTTAAGGTCGAGATACCTAAACGCTCTGCAAATGCGATCAATCCATCCTTCTCAGGTGTATTCGGGTCGTCATAGATCCCCACGTAATCAAGCGTCTTTACAGCAGGAATATTATATGAAGAGGCAAGAGCGGTACGAAGGAGTACCGGCCCGTGGAATTTTTCATCATAATTAACTGGTTCATATGGTGGTCGAGTATCAGTTTGGTCACCAGATGGAGGGAACTCACTAGGAACATCCCAGATCAACGTTGATGGTGTCCATCCCTTTTCAAAAGCGGCCGTATATGTGAGCGGTTTAATGGAAGACCCCGGCTGTCTGGGTGCAACTGCCATGTTTACCTGTCCCGCTATTTCGTCGTTGAAAAAATCAGCTGATCCAACCATCGCCAAAATCTTGCCAGAGTTAGGTTGGATAGCTACCAATGCTCCACCCGTGGCGTTATTTTCCACCAGTTCATTAACTTGCCTGGTCACCGCTGTCTGAGCGTATTCCTGCAGCTCTGGGTCTAGCGTTGTATACACCTTGAAACCCGACTGATAAATGGTTTGAGGGTCAAATCGCTCCTCCAACTGTACACGAATAAAATTAACCCAGTGAGGATATGGCATTGAAACTAGCCGCTGCTCAAATTCAAAATTTTCAATTTCCTGAGCAGCTGCCACTGCTTCATCCAGTGTTACGCAAACCGGTACTTGTGTTCGCGCAATCGATATGCAACTCCGTTCATAGCTGAGCTGGTACATCAAATTCAACACATCCATCTGCCGAAAAAGAGATGCTTCTGGATTGGTAAAAATATCATATGTAGCGGGTGCCTGGGGTAACCCAGCTAAAAATGATGCCTTGGCAAGATCTAATTGGTCAGCGGTTGTATTGAAATACGTTTCCGCTGCAGCTTCAATACCATAGGCAAGATTTCCATAATTATTCTCATTGAGATAAAGTTCTAAGATCTCATCTTTACTGTATTTACGTGTGATCTCTGCTGCCAAAACGATCTCACGCGCCTTACGCCTGGTTGTGATTTGCGTACGTTCTTCAGGAGATAACAGTAAAGTGCGCGCCAGCTGTTGAGTAATCGTGGATGCTCCGGAAACAACTTTTCCACTCGTGTAATTCTGCCAGAGTGCGCGTAATATTCCCAAGGGATCAAATCCAGGATTTGAATAAAAATCCTTGTCTTCAGTGGCTATTGTAGCCGCAATCAAATATGGAGATATCTCATCGATCGTAACATACGTTCTTCTACCTGCATTTGGATCAATGATTTCATATATTAGATTTCCATTACGGTCATAAATACGTGTTGTCTCGAATTGGGATGCGTAATCCCGCAGGTGATCCACACTCGGCAAATCTGATGCAATTCTAAAATACTGGAAGATAAGAATTGATATAACAATGATCCCTGTAATGACCCCAATAAAAAGAATCCCTAAGACACCATACACAAGGCAGCTTTTCGGGTCCTTCTTGAAGAATTTCAAGAAGTTGCCTTTGGGTGGCAATTTTGGTGGTTCTTTGCCATTTCCTTTAGAGAATAGATCTTTAAAACGTGAAACAACAGACGCTCCCCAGCCGTTTTCTTCTCTGTCTGATACTACTCTCGTATTTGAGGTAGTTTTTTCAAGATCTTTGCCATCTTCGCTGCGCGGATAGATTTCAGTTTTTTGCGCATTATTTTCTGAATTTATTTTTTTTGAAATTCGAGGTTTCGAGCTTTCAGGTTGATTTTCAGCTGTTTTTTTCTGATTATCTAAAGAAGAAGAACTCACATCCTTTATTACCTGCTCATCCGATTTGCGGGAGGATAAAATACTTTTTAATTTATCACTTGCGGATTCATCAGATTTTTTCTGATTGGGCGTTTGTTTATTGTCTGAATGATTCATGCTTCCTTGAATTTCTCTACCTGGTAGGTATAGATTTGTAAATGTTTTCCCCGCCACAGATCAGGCGGTGCTCCCATTTTCATACATAGCTGGGATAAAAATTGTTCAGGGTCTGACACTTTGTCCCACACCTGGGGTAGAAATGTGGCTCTTTTCCCATTGGCTTTAATTAAAACACCATCCACGTTCACTCGTATCTTGCTGATTAAATCTTCAGGGGTTGAGTAATCCATCAGATGAACAGGTGTCAATCTGGATATTTCGATACTGATCAGCTGTAATTCCTCCTCGCGCACAACGGAAAAACGATAATCTTTCATCGCAGCCGCTACAGCATGCTCCTGAACATCTAAAACCAGCGGTTGATTTGCTTCTAATGTACCAATACAACCACGCAATTTCCCCCGTATGGTCAACGTAACAAATGAAGCGCCAGGATCTCTCAAAAGTTGGGAGTGTTCTTGAAGTTTGATTCTCTCTAATTGTTCATTTCTTACTACACAAGTAATCGCTTCCCGCGCGATCTTGAGAAGTTTCTTTTTATCAATTTCGGAGAGAAATGCATCTATCATCATTTCAATAACTTATTCCTTGATCATACTCATCTGCGTAAATAATAATCGATTCAATTATAATTCTTGAATTCAACTAGTAAGTGCAACTTTGCAAGTGTTAGAGAGGTAAGCTGC
>CAZBCD010000017.1:0-18270 GCA_964490205.1 uncultured Pelolinea sp.
GTGGTCTTAATCGGTGACTCATCAATCTGGGGATTTCTTCAAAAACCAGATAATACACTTTCTGGGTTGTTGAATAAAAGATTTCTCGAGGATGATGGAAATATTGTTTTTCATAATCTGGGTTATCCAAGCATATCTATACTTAAGGATTTGATGATAATTGATAGAGCTTTGGAATATGATCCAGACCTAATTTTATGGTTCATAACTTTAGAAGCCCTGCCTAAAGAAAAGCAATTGGAAATACCAATTATTAAAAATAACCCAAGGATTGTAAATCCTATAATAGAAAAATATAAACTATCAGAAATAGCATTAATTGAAGAAAAATTACTAGATAATACTTTATGGAATCAAAGAAGAAATATTTCAGACTTATTGAATTTACAGTTATATGTGATTTTATGGTATGCAACAGGTATAGATCAGGAATATCCTGAAACATATAATCCTGCTCAAAGGGATTTCAAAGAACCCATTGAACAATATTACACAGCTAAACCAGATGATAAACTTGAAGACTTTTTAGCATTAGAAATAATTAAAAATGGGGTTGAGAAAAACAAGGGAATAGATTTCATTTTGATTAATGAACCAATACTAATTAGCGAAGCGGTTAACAACGCAGTTCAATATAATTATTACTATCCAAGGTGGGCATATGATAAGTATCGGTTTTTGATGAAAGAATTTACACGGAAGAATAATATTAAGTATTATGATTTATGGAATTTAATTCCAGAAAATGAATTCACTAATAGTGCAATTCATTTTTCCGAAGGTGCTGAAAAAATATTGGCAGAGGAGATCACTTTGATAATCGAAGAGTATATAGGGCAAAAAATAGAAAAATGATAATTTTTAAAAAGATATCTATTTTTACATCCATCGTTTTTTTATTACTTCTCTTATCAGGTTGTAAAAATCAAGAAGGGACACAAGCAATAGAAGCAATAATAGATAATGCTGACAGTAAAACCACTACATCTCTTAAGCCCACTCCATTAAGTATCCAAACTAATGAGACGTTCACACCACAATCATCTATAGATAATTCAACGCCTACGCCCGATCTAAGAATACCAGCGGAACAGTGGCAGGACTGGCCTATCATCCCGGAAATTACAAATAACGCGATAGTTATCTATGCATGGGGTATACAAGCGAAAGTTGATTCTAGGTCTTTCTCAAAAATAGGCGATTGCCAAAATATTAAAGAAGCTTTCTTGGGTATTTATGATCTCGAGGGGAGATATTTTCTATGGGAAGATGAATTAAGCTGGCAAGAAACCATCGAAAATTTCAAGAGTTATTTTAATAAAGACGGAATGGCTATCGAACAGGGATTAAATGTTGCGGCAGTTTTGTCACCATTGCATGCTGATCCAGATATTTGTAACCCAGAAGAAAGCCCTTTGCAATGTGAATTGCGAAAAGCAAACCCAAGTTTTGCTTTTATCAGTTTTGAACGTTGGTGGCCAAAAGAGACTCCGCCTGAGGTGTATGAAAAATATCTGCGAATAGCAATCCAATCTACAATAGACCACGGAACCGTTCCAATATTAATAACAAAAGCTGATAATGTGGAGGGGAATCATCAAATTAATCAAATTATTGCGAAATTGGCTTTTGAATTTGACATTCCTTTATATAATTGGTGGAGAGCCGCGCAATTATTGCCGTATCGAGGAATTGATCCTGAACGTGATGATGAATTTCATATCTCAATTGATGCCTGGGATAAGCGAAGCTACTATGCGTTGGAAACATTAGACACACTTTGGAGAGGATTGAAAAATCGTCAATGAAAAAAGGAGAGATAATTTCTACACTACAAAGCAGAATAGCTAAGGACATTCTAAATACACCCGAAAAGGCCATTGCTATCGAAGAACCCCTTATTTCAAGCGGCCTTATTGATTCATTCAGTTTAGTAGATTTAGCGATGCTTATTGAGGATGTATTTCAAGTAAGAGTTGATGACACTGAATTGAATTCAGATGTGTTTGATTCACTCGATCAGTTAGCAGACCTAATTCTTCCCCGTATTCAATAAATGTCCTCTAACTTTTGCAAGAAAATTCTCGATCAAGTAAATAAATTTCCAGATAAACAAATTCTGAAAATATTGGTGGCTGGAAAATATACGTATCTAACATATAAAGATATATTTTATGGAGCATGCAGGTATGAATACGCATTAAGAGGAACTGGTATCGGCTCAGGCGATGTGGTAATCCTGATCTTGCCACATGGATTAGATTTAATATACGCTTATTTTGGTGCCATTCTAAATGGCAGTATTCCTTCAATTATGCCGTCCCTAACAGAGAAATTAATCCCAAGGAAGTACCGTAAAGATTTCAAATCATTGATCGAGATTTCAAAACCGTCAGCATTGATCACATTTTCTGATTTTATAGAAGAGATTGATTTTTTAGAAAACCATGAATCACCTTTGAAATCCGTGATCATTTCTAATGACCTAGATATTAATCATGGTCCTGACATTGAATTGCTTGACCATGCGGGATTATTGCGGCTTGACGATGATGTTGCTCTGCTGCAGCATTCTTCAGGCACTACTGGATTACAAAAAGGAGTGGCTTTATCTCACCAGTCAGTATTTAATCAATTAGAAAGCTATCAGGCAGCTTTAGAAATTATAAAAGATGATGTCATTGTAAGCTGGCTTCCCTTATATCATGATATGGGACTGATTGCAGGATTTCTTTTGCCAATGTTATATGGAATTCCATTGATATTAATGTCCCCTTTTGATTGGGTTAAAGCACCCTATAAATTGATGCGAGCAATTAGTAAATATAAGGGTACTTTGTGTTGGCTTCCTAATTTTGCATATAATTTTTGCGCTAAGAAGATTCGAGATCGTGATTTGGGTGGTGTTGATCTTTCTTCATTGCGCGCTGTAATCAATTGCTCGGAACCAATGCGTTTTTCCAGCCATGAAATGTTTTTAAACAAATTTAGACCATATGGACTAAAAGAAAAATCTCTAGCAACAAGCTACGCGATGGCAGAAAATGTATTCGCAGTAACACAGGGAGGAATCAATCAATCAATTACGTACGATGAAGTAGATCTAATTTCTTTTCAAGAAAAGAATATGGCAGTTCCAGTAAAACCAGGTGATAGATCAGTTATTATGGTTTCCGCAGGAAAACCGATATCCAATGTGGAAGTGAAAATTATTGATTCATCGTGTAAGTTTCTTAATGAAAGGCAGATCGGTGAGATTGTAATTCGCAGTAATTGTATGCTGGATGGATATTACAACCGTGATGAAGTTACAAGAGAATCATTTATTAATGGTTGGTTTAAAACTGGAGATTTTGGTTATATAGCAGATTCGGAAATTTACATAAGTGGAAGAAAAAAGGACCTGATCATTGTCGGGGGAAAAAATATTTATCCGAAGGATTTAGAAACAATTGCTATGGAAATAAATGGAGTACATCCTGGCCGTGTAGTTGCGTTTGGCGTTTATAATGAATTAAAGGGCACCGAGGATGTTGTGATCATCGCTGAAATTGAAGACGAGTTTATGGATAAAAAAGAATTAATCAGCGATGACATTCGAAAGAGGGTAACCCGTGAATCCGCAATCGCCCTACGCAATATTTTACTTGTTGATAAAAAATGGATGATAAAGACCAGTAGTGGGAAGATTGCCCGTGCGCTAAATAAGAAGAAATATATTAAAGATATACTTTCCTGAGTAAAAAAGATGCTCCATGAAATAAGTCATTTTTTAGAATACATGAATACGGATAATGATGGAAAGATAATTCGTAACCGGATTATTTTCATTACTTTGATTATTATTTTTGGTATATTTTTCAATCGATTCGTTTTATCTCCATATGTATCAGACGACTTGAAAATAACATTAAACCAGTCCAAACTACTCTTTCTAAATGGAAAAAGCCCATACGATGAAGAAATTCAAAATTATATAAAAAGTATTGCAAGGAATGAAAAATGGGTTGTTAATGATAATAATTTTGCAATTGATGTACCCCTTTTCCAATTGCTTATTTATTTACCATTTGCTGTAATACCAAATTACTTATGGGCTTCTGCGTTTTTCATTACGTTAAATCAGATTTGCATTTTCCTGACTATACA
Source organism: uncultured Pelolinea sp. (assembly GCA_964490205.1). Lineage (GTDB taxonomy): Bacteria > Chloroflexota > Anaerolineae > Anaerolineales > Anaerolineaceae > Pelolinea. The sequence continues at coordinate 4,150 of CAZBCD010000017.1, forward strand.
TATGTTATTCCATTTACTTGACTGGGAACCGAAAGTCGTTGAGAGAATTTGTACCTATCTCTTAACAGCCGCCGTGTTTTTTATCCAAAAAAACACGTTATCTGGAAATACTTCGATTATTCAACTGACATTAATTATCGCAGTACTGTTTTATGAAGAGAATAAAAAGCTAGTATTGTCAGGAATACTTTTAGGATTGTCTTTAATTGATCCAGTAAGTATGTTATTTTCAGCCATCATTCTCCTGGTAATATTGATAACCAAAAAGAATTATTCAGTTATCTTTTGGTCAATCATTACTATTGGACTGCTTACCATTTTCACAACCATTTTTTATCGAAATTGGATAATTGGTTGGCTGAAATACTTATTCCTAACTCCTTCGAGATTCCCTTTTTTAACTTATGTTGATGGAATTCAATTGAAATACGACATATCTGTAAACAAACTTTTCACGATTATTCCTATTGTTCTTACTTCTTGGTTGGTCTTTGAAATTATTCGGACTCCAAAGGATACAAATGGAGAAAAAATATGGCTTCTTAGTATCAGTGGGTTGTTAAATTATTATGTGATGATACAACCGAGTTTATACGCAACTGTTTTGTTTTTCCCTTCACTTATCTTGCTAATTAGTGTTTGGTGGAAAAAAATAAATAGGATAGGAAAATTGGTTTTTTACCTTCTGTTAACAGGGATATCTGCTGGAACCATTCTTTTTCAATTATTTCCTTCGATGGCAATATCTATGCGAGGGACCACGATCATTCTCCTGGCAATTGCATTATTTTTTATGTTGAACTTATACTGGGCTCGCTTGTGGATTATGCGACCATATTTGATAAGTGAGATTGAACAAGATATATAATAAAAAGTATTATGCTATACTTCCATAAATTTTTTCTAGATATATAGAAATCTTGATTGTTCGGAGGAAAACGTGACCAAATCAATAGGAATTCTTACTGGTGGAGGGGATGTTCCAGGTTTAAACTTAGCAATTAAAGCAGTAGTGTTGGGCGCCTTAGAAGAAGGTTATAAGGTATATGGAATACGAAGGGGATGGCGCGGGCTGCTGTACTATGATTTTGGTGAACCTTCAACACATGATTGTTACATTCAAATGCTTGATTACGAGAATGTTCGCAAAATTGATCGAACTGGTGGGACATTTTTACATACTTCCAGAACAAATCCGCAGAGGGTACGAAAAGATGAAATTCCTGACTTTCTTATTAATTCTACCTATGGGGAAAAGATTGATGATGCTGGTACAACTGACTATACGGATCATGTGTTAAATGTTCTTTCCGAAATCGGGGTTGATTCTTTGATCACAATTGGAGGAGACGATACTCTTTCATTTTCTGCGCGTCTTCATAAAGAGGGTTTTTCAGTTATCGGTATCCCAAAAACTATGGATAACGATGTGTATGGAACGGAATACTGTATTGGATTTTCAACAGCGGTAACTCGCAGCATAAGTTTGATTACAGACATGCGGACCAGTGTAGGTTCTCATGAACGGATAGGTATTGTTGAACTATTTGGTAGAAATTCAGGAGAGACGAGCCTAATTTCAGCTATGTTAGCTCATGTCGACCGGGCGGTGATATCTGAAGTTCCTTTTAACATAAACAAACTTGCTAATTTCCTTGTTGAAGATAAAAATCGAAATCCTTCGAATTATGCTATTATGACCGTGTCAGAGGGAGCTACCTTTGAGGGAGGAGAAATTATAGAAAAGGGAGGAGCGGATGCTTTTGGACATCGCAAATTGGGTGGTATCGGAGACTTGATTGCCTCTGAGATAAAGCAAATCACAAAAACCAATACAATGTACCAAAAATTTGGGTATGTCATCCGATCCGGTCCCGCCGATTCATTGGATAGAATGGTCGGAATGGCTTATGGGAATATTGCTTTGAGCTTGATAAAGAACAATGAATCGGGGAAACTTACTGCGATCAAGGATGGAAAATATACAACTGTACCCTTGGATAGTGTAATCTCTGGTATAAGATACGTTGATGTCGAAGCATATTATGATAAAGAGAATTATCTACCAAAGGTAAAAGAATTCTTGGGGCATCCAGTATTTCTTCGATAACTATTTTATTTATTAAACAATTAGGGGATAGAAGAATGTGGTTTTTATCCTCTGTTTCGTTCTTCAATGCAATCTATTAGGACTTAATCATTAATCATGGAATATAACACTAGTGTTATCCAATCTAAATACCAGGTGGTTCCGCGCACACTGATTTTTATTGAAAGAGATGAGGACATATTACTCATTCATAAAAATAAAAGAGATTCATATGGTTTTTCTAAACTCAATGGGTTAGGTGGCCATATAGAAAAAGGGGAAGAACCCTATGAAGCAGCGAAACGGGAAATTTTTGAAGAATCGGGATTAATCGTTCAAGAAATTAATCTTGTGGCAATTATTTTCATTGAAATTGGCACTAATCCGGGAATTCTTTTATTTGTGTTTAAAGCGAAATATCCAGGTGGCAAATTGAAAATATCTGATGAAGGTGACCTGGTTTGGATGAATAGAACCTCAATTAAAAACACGATGAATTTGGTTAAAGACATTCACTTTCTCTTAGAATTATCAGATTCCTACGTGGAAGGCTCTTCGCCCATCTTTGCTAAATATCTATATAATGAAAACGGGGAATTGCGCATAGTTCTCTAATCGTTAGAAATATAGAAAATTAGTAGCGTACTACCGTATTTTCGCTGATCAAATTCAATAAAGTTCAGAAGCTGTATTGCTTCATATTCCACAGGATCGATTTGAACAATGATCCATCCATCATCATTCAACAGGTTTTTGTTTTCATCAATGATATTTAAAGATTTCATCCACATTTGGTGATATTGGGGAGGAGCTATAAAAATATAATCAAACCTGGTGGTTGAGAAGTTCTTTAGAAATATAAATGCATCCGTGGTGATTAAGCTAAAAGCATCATTGTTCGAAATATATTCTAAATTCTTAATAAGAATTGAACAAGACTTTTTGTTATTCTCGATAAATTGAATAAATTTTGCACCACGACTGTAAGCCTCTATCCCAACTGATCCAGTCCCGGCAAATGCATCTAAAAATGAACTATTAATAATATCATTTCCGATTATATTAAAGAGGTTTTCTTTAACTCGATCAGTTATCGGACGTGTTTGATCTCCAGGGATTGATTTCAGGCGTAGACCTTTAATACTTCCTGCAATTACTCTAGGAACTGTACGTTTCTTCATCTAAAGTGATCTGGCGTAGTCAAGCGCATATTTGATATTGCCATAAGGAGTAATTATTGGCAGAACACAACCAGTTCCTAAAATTAAATTACTTTTAGCTGTTTGCGCAATCGCATCATCAATTTCGCGTTTAATTGAAATCTCATTTCCACGCACCATAGTGGTTATGCGATTGAGTCCACCGCAAAAGGTCTTGGATGCTAAATTTGCGGCAGTTTTAAGATTGGGGTACGTATCTCGGTCGTGCCAATTGAAAATATTCATAGGGTAATCCGAAACAGAATCAAAATAGATATTCTTTCCGTGAATGTGCAGGATATTAACCCAAAAATCCTGGAAATTTGGAAAAAGCCTTTCATCAAAGGACTTTCCAAACTCAATGAATTCTTCTTTTGATAGAAGATCTGATGATGCATGTTGTACAGCAAAAAAAATTCCATCAATGTTCAATTCTGCACATGCCTGAAGAAAACGAATAATTGATTTAGTGATGGTTTCCAACCCGACTTTTACTGATTTTGGATCATTTCTAATTGCATTGATCAAATAATTTTTTCCTAATAGGTTCTTTAATTGGGCTAATGGACTAAATACTGTTTGAATTAAAGGCGTATGTGGGTAGTAATAATCGGATAATATTGAAAGAGTTTTTAATTGGTTACCTAAATATCCTTTTCGGGGGTCAAGGATTGATAAATCACGAATGTCAGAAGAGTTTCTAACATGAGAGGGTTTATAATCGCGGGTTCCTTCAGTGTTCCCAACCCATTCGTCTTGTATTCCCCAATCTTTTAAGCAAAATGATGATGATGGAGAGACCTTAATGATATCCATCCCGAATGTGGCTTGAAAATGTATAGTAGCCTCCGCGAGCCGATTAGGATCCTGGTCATCTACTGGGAAATGGCGCCAAAAGGCAACGGGGAGTTGGTCAACTTTACTGCCGGATAAAAGGGTTTCAATTCTCTGACGGTGGGAAAGGTTCATGCGAAATTCCTTTATGAGATATTTTTATATGTCCAAAAACGATTTGTTAGATAATTCCAAAATAAAACAATGATAATTACAAATGCTAATGAAATATTTTTCCCAATTACACCAGCAGAAAAATAAATATTTTCACTAAGTATCCCATCCATAAAATTAATGCTTGGTTGTTCGAGAAGTTTATAAAGTATGGTTCTAATTAATAAACCTGCAATACTCACTAATGAAAATTTTATAAGTTGTGGAGCAATGGAGTGAATTTTAGATTCAGGGTATGTCCAATTACGGTTCCAATAAAAATTGTTAAAGACTGCAACATTGAATGAAATAGTACTAGCAAATATAGAATTAGACTGCATGTGTAATAGAAGGTTAAAAATACCAAAATCAATGATTGTGCCGCTGATACCCACAATAGCAAATTTTAAAAATCGCGCTCTTTCTTCTTTTAATATAGGCATGGATGCTATGGCTTCAGATTCTCTTTAAAATAGGGAATTGTCTTATCCAACCCTGTATTTAAAGATGTTTTTGGTTTCCAACCTAAAATATTCTCTACGCGCGAAATATCTGGTTTGCGGCGGAGAGGGTCATCGCCGGCAACTTTACCCTTTAAGAATGAAAGCTTAGCTTTACTAGATAATTTCTTATTAATTAATTCGGCAAGTTTGAGAATGGTTATCTCATTTGGATTTCCAATGTTAAATGGTTGATGTTTGTCAGAGAAAAGCAATTTTATGATACCTTCAACCAGATCATCAACATAACAAAAACTTCGAGTTTGAGATCCGTCACCATATACTGTGAGACTCTCTTTACGCAGGGCTTGTTGAATAAAATTGGGAATCACTCTACCATCATCAAGACGCATACGGGGTCCATACGTGTTAAAAATTCTAACGATACCAGTGTTTATTTTGTGGTATCGATGGTAAGCCATAGTTAAAGCCTCAGCGAAGCGTTTTGCCTCATCATATACAGATCTCTGGCCTATTGGATCCACATGCCCCCAATAATTTTCACTTTGCGGGTGTACTTGAGGGTCACCATAGATTTCACTAGTTGACGCAAGGATGTATCTGGCGTTATTATCTCTTGCCAATCCCAAAGTATTATGAGTTCCAAGTGCCCCGGCTTTCATAGTCTGAATTGGTAAATTGGGGAATCCAATAGGTGAATTAGGATTGGGGCTTGCGGGGGAAGCAAAATGCAGGACGGCGTCAACTTTACTGGGAACAAAAATGAAGTTAGCGACGTTATGCCTGATAAAAGTAAAAAATGGGTTTCCAGATAGATGAGCTAGGTTCTGTTTATTTCCAGTGATGAAATTATCCATCCCGATAACTTCATGCCCCATATGTATCAAGCGGTCACAAAGATGAGAACCAAGAAAACCAGCTGCACCTGTAATAAGAATTCGCATAGAGTATGTTTTTTTGATACTGTATAATTACTTAATAATTTCTTAACAACGAATTATAGCATGAAGGAATTATCAGAAATTAAAAGCAAATATACGCTGCCTGCAATAATCGAGGTGTTGCTATTCGTATCGGTTATGCCAATATCGGTTTCTCAACTTGCGGCATCACTTAACGAATCAGAAAAATCCATTAGATTGTCTTTAGATGAATTAGATGAGCACTATCCGAAAACGTGTGGATTAAGTATTCAATGGTTGGAAAAAAAAGTTCAATTAGTCTCTTCACCAGAGCTATCGAAAGTTATTGAAAAATTTCTTGGGATTGATACAACAACTACACTCAGCCAGGCGTCATTGGAAACAATAGCAATCATTGCATATAAACAACCTGTAACTCGACCAATGATTGAAGAGATAAGAGGTGTAAACAGCGATGGAGTTGTACGAAATTTATTGAGCAAGGGATTAATTGAAGAGGTGGGGCGGGCAGAAGGCGTAGGCCGACCGATTCTATATAGTACGACAACTGAATTCTTGAATCATTTTGGTTTAACTTCTATTAAAGAACTACCGCCGTTTGAAATTCCAATGGAAATTTCCGGTGAAAAAACAAAAATCCTAAAAGACTAATTTGGAAAAAGAACGACTGCAAAAAATATTATCAAAGCACGGGTATGGCTCTCGCAGAGCATGCGAGAAGTTGATTGCTGATAACCATGTAAAGTTTAACGGCAGAATCGCAAAGCTGGGGGATCGGGGGAATTTAGCGGAAGACTCAGTTGAAGTCGATGGTATCCCAATCAGTAAAACAACAATAAAGAAAATTTATATTGCCCTGAATAAACCCAGAAGAGTGCTTTCTGAAATAAAAAAACAAGATGATAGAAAAACCGTTGGTGACTTAGTTACAATAGATAAATATTTTTTTATCATTGGTCGGTTGGATTATTTAAGTGAGGGTTTGATTTTACTTACAAACGATGGAGAGTTAACAAATAAATTAACACACCCGCGTTATGAACATGAGAAGGAATACAGTGTATTAATAAAAAACAAACCAGATCAAAAACAGCTGAAAGCCTGGCGCAGAGGTGTTGTTTTAAACAATGAGTACAAAACACTCCCGGCTAAAGTATCAATTGATAAGCAGAAAGAACACAATACTTGGCTAAAAATAATAATGAGAGAAGGTAAAAAGAGGCAAATCCGGGAGATAGGTAAATTGCTGGGTTTATCTGTCAAGAGAATCATCAGGACACGAATAGCCACTCTAGAAATGGATACTTTAAAGGTTGGTGAGTGGAGGTATTTATCTGATCAGGAAATCAGGATATTGAAAAATGCTGCTCATTTGGAATGAGCAGCATTCAATTTATTCGGGTTTAGGTAAGCGACTGCGAAGTTTCTCAATCTTCTCTTGTGGGATATTAGTCTTTTTAATATATTTTCGAATGAATATTTTTAATTTATTGGATTTTAAATTAATTTCGGGAGCGTTGTCGGTTAGAAGAATAATTTCATCGGAATAGAAAAGATTGACGACTGCAGGTTCTTCATCGATTTGAATTGAGTTCTTATCAAAATACTTATCAAGATTCCTCTTCAACGAAGATACTTCCCTTGTGATATTTGGTAATCCTTCCTGAGCAAAATGTTTCACAATGAAATTTGGGCCACCTTTCTGCAGATATCGATTTTTTTCGTGATTATACGAAATTTCCCCTTTATGAGGATATGGATTAAGGATCCATGCGCCGATAGGACCAACTAGAAGATGTGGAACGCCAGTTGTGAAATTATAAAGTGTGTATCTATCATCCAAGCCTTTTAAAGCCTGAACAACGATCTCGTCGGGGCGTGGAGATTTTCCCCAACGATTTGCCATAAATATACTAATCTGAACAAGCAAATACGCGGGGATGAGAATCAGGTAGCCAATTAAAGATTTGGAAGGTTCTGGATTTCTTAGTGTCCAAATAAATCCGATTATAAGCAATGCTAAAGAAATGAAAAGTGTTATTTGTGCGATCTTTTTATTCCGATCAATAAGCTTATTATTAATAGAAAGTTTCATCATATTCCTTTTTATAATTTGGATGATATTCCATCACGCATCTTATCAATCAAATTAGATTCAGTTGCATTATGGGCTAAGATTAGCGAACTAGCTATTGCCCGTGAGTCTGATCGTCCGTGTCCAACCAAAACTAATCCATCTAAACCAAGAAGGGGAGCAGCGCCGATCTCGCTTGGGTCAATCAATGATTTTATACTATTAATAGCTGGTTTGGCTAATAACGCGCCTATTTTTGTCCTAAAAGAACCCATTAGAGAATCTTTTAAAACATCAATGATGAGTTTTGCGAGAGCTTCACTGCCCTTAACAAAAACATTACCGGTGAAGCCGTCTGTAACTACAACATCCGCTTCACCCGCAAATAATTCTTTTGGTTCAACGTTACCAATGAAATTTACACTGCTTTTTTTGAGCAGTTTAAATGTGTCTTTTACTAATTGATTACCTTTGCCAGCTTCCTCCCCATTAGAAATTAACCCAACCCTTGGATTGTCAACATGGTTGATGATTTTCGAATATATACTTCCTATTATTGCAAATTGATGTAAAAATTCTGGGCGGCAATCAGCATTTGCGCCAATATCTAAAACAATGCACTTGCCTTTTCTTGTAGGGAAAATTGCGGATAATGCCGGGCGTTGAACACCTTTAATTCTTCCTAAAACTCTTAGTCCGTTAAACATTGCTCTACCAGTGTTACCAGCAGTAACGAAAGAAGTACCCTTTTCTTCTTTAACTAAGCGAATTCCAACTGCCATCGAATTGTTTGGTTTTTTCTTTGCGGATTCAACTGGTTTTTCCCACATTTCAACAATTTCCGGAGCGTTAACAATTGAAAAAGAATCTTTATCAACAGATAACTCTTTCATTGTCTGTACAATTATTTTTTTTACCCCAACCAAAATTATTTCTTCTGAAATAAACTGTTTTGCTTCTAATGCACCTAAAATTTCAGGGAATGGATAATCATCGCTCCCCATGGCATCTAAGATAATTGTCATATTTACGCCTTTAACCTTTTCTTATGATTTTACTTGACATCCTTCTATTGACGATTATAATTGCTAAATCTCTGCGCTGGTGCTGGAATTGGCAGACAGGCATGGTTGAGGGCCATGTGCCGCAAGGCGTGGGGGTTCAACTCCCCCCCAGCGCATTGAGCAAATGCCAAAGAATCGGCATTTTTTATTTAAATCCAAATAAACGGTTTGCATTTTCATCGGTTTTTTCGATTACTTCCTTTACTGTACAATTAAAAACCTCGGCAAGTGATTGGGCAATAAGGGCTAAATATTGTGGTTTATTTCTTTTTCCACGAAAGGGAGCAGGTGATAAGTAAGGCGCATCCGTTTCCAGTACTAAATGACTTAATCCTATCCATTTGACTAGATTACGCATTTGGCCCGATTTATCATATGTGATTGTACCGCCGATACCGAAGGTGAAATTATGCGCTATTCCCCATTCTGCTATCTTTTCAGATCCGTTAAAGGCATGAAAAACACCTTTGTTTATTAAAAATTGATTGGTCATGTTTTCATTGTACTTATTATCGAGAATACTTAGAAGTTCAAGATCGGCATTTCGATTATGTATGCAAATTGGTAAATTAAATTCTTTTGCGAATTCGAGCATTCTATTGAATATTTCAATCTGCATATCGCGGAGTGAGTAGTCGCGATAAAAATCTAATCCAATTTCACCGATCGCGAAAATTTTATCTCTTTTAAATTTAAGTAATTTCAGAATTTGGTTTGTATTTGATTCTGCGGAATAAATCGGGTGGATACCGACCGCTGAAAAGACGCTATCTGAGTATTTTGATGAAAGCTTGATGGATCTATTGCTAGTAGGGGCGTCGATTCCCGGAACGAGGATACGCTGGACACCATTACTGACTGCTTCATGAATAACATCATCAAGGTCATTTTCAAATTGACTTAAGTAAAGATGACAGTGAGTATCAATCAATTTTATTTGTTTATCCCAGCTATCTCTAAACCGGCGTTGATGATTGCCTGCACTTTATCTCTGTGAGTTGTTTCGCAATAAACGCGGATTAATGCTTCGGTACCTGAAAATCGTATCAATAACCATCCCCCATCTTCAAAAGAGAATTTAAAGCCATCAGAATCGATGAAATCGGTAACCTTTAAGCCAGCGATGTGATCAGGTAAAGCATTAATAATCCTGGCTATTTTTTTCTGCCGGTCTCCTGAGAATTTTTGATCTATGCGGTAATAATAGTGTGGACCAACTTTATTGAAGAGTAATTCTATTAATTCTGAAGGTTTTTTGTCAAGCTTCACCATCATATCTAAAATATATAAACCCGCAAGGATTCCATCCCGTTCGGGTACATTTCCGCGAAACGCGAACCCGCCGGATTCTTCACCGCCAATGAGCGCATCTGTCTCAACCATTTTTGGTGCAACATATTTAAACCCAACGCCGGTTTCATATACAGGAACCGAGTACATTTCCCCTAATTTTTTTAGCATAGATGTTGTGGAAAGTGTCTTAACTATTGGTCCCCGAAAACCGCGAACTTCTAATAGATAATATGCTAATAAGCCAAATACTTGAAGTTGGTTGATAAAATTACCATTTTCATCTCCCAACCCAAACCGGTCAGCGTCACCATCATTTATTAATAACACATCAAAATTTCGTTTAGCAACTTCAAGCAGACCAACATCCACATTAGGAGGAATAGGTTCGGGTCTATCCATTTCTGGAAAGATTGGATTTCTCACATTGTGGATCTCCTCAATGACCGTCTTTCCACCTCCAAGAAGACGGGGAAACCAACCAGCGCCGTTTCCCCACATGGAATCTACAAGGATTTTCAAACCAGCCTGCCTGATCGATTTGAGGTCAATTAATTTCTCAATATTTGTAATGTAATCTGGTGCAGGATTAATAATTACAATTAATCCCTGATTTAATGCCTCATCGTAAGGAATAGTATTAACATCAGTAATTTCTTCTGGTATCAGGTTTTCAATGGATTTCAAACCATCCGGAGCAATTGCACTGCCGTTTTCATCACGTACTTTAAATCCGTTGTCAGTAGAAGGATTATGAGAAGCTGTTATATTAACTGCGCCTATTGCTTTTTCGTTCACTACAGCAAAGGAAATAACTGGAGTGGGTGTAGCATCATTAGTGAGGAATGCATGAAAACCATTACCCGCGAGAACTTCCGCTACAGACCTTGCGAAATACTCGGAAAGGAAACGTTTGTCGTATCCTACAATTACCTTTTTGTTATCAATTTCCAAGTTATTCAAATAGTTTGAAAAGCCCTGAGTACATCTCTTCACGCTCTCAAAAGTAAAATCACCTGCTATATTACTTCGCCACCCATCTGTACCGAACTTAATTTGAGGTGTCATCTGTTCTCCAATGCCAGTATAATTTTTGTAATTATAACAACTCGGTAGAATAATACTGCAGGAATCAATGAAGAAAATAGTAGTGGTGGCTATAAGCGGCGGAATCGATAGTGCGATATCCGCATATTTATTAAAAGAAATGGGATATGAGGTTGTGGGTATCAATTTCCAGTTTTGGACGTGGGAAAATGATCCTTCAGGTTTATCAACTGTAAGAAAATCGCTCATAGATGATATTAAGGAAAAAATTGGTTTTAGTATTGAAATACTAAAATATGAGGATTTATTTAAAAAGATCATAGTTGAAAATTTTTTATCAGAATTATCACAAGGGCGAACGCCAAATCCTTGTGTCATTTGTAATCCATTAGTGAAATTCAAATCATTAAAAAATTATGCGGATAAAGAAAAAATAGCTTATATATCAACTGGACATTATGCACGTGTTAATTATGATCATGAGGGGTTTTTTAAACTTAAGAAAGGTATAGATATCCAAAAAGATCAATCCTATATGCTTTGTTACCTAAATCAGGAATTATTATCCAGAACAATCTTCCCGCTGGGAAGGACTTATAAGAAAGATAATATAAATATTGGTAAAAAGTTGGGATTAAAAACAATAGAATTTGGGGAAAGCCAGGACCTATGTTTTGTAAACACTGACCACTATAAGCAATTTATCAGTGAATCTATACCTGAGTTAATCTACCCTGGCGATATCGTTGATAATTCCGGAAAAAAGATGGGACAACACGAAGGACTTGTTTATTACACAATCGGACAGAGAAAAGGGATCAAGATATCAGCTGAGAAACCGTATTACGTGATAAGAAAAGATTCAAAGAGGAATCAGCTTGTTATTGGGCATATAGATGAATTAGGGAGAGATCGAATGGTGGTTAGCAATTTGAACTGGATTTATCATGAACCCATAACACCTTTTACATGTGATGTTAAAATTTGATACAGGTCACCATCTGTTAGATGCAATATTGAAAAAATTGATAAAAACGTATTCAGGGTTAAGATATCTCGCAATTTACGTGATATTACACCAGGTCAATATGCAGTATTTTATACAGAAGATGAGGTGTTGGGCGGTGGAAAGATTTCTGGAGTGAAACAATAATATGAACGATTTAACATTACCCGTATTCATATTTGGCAGCCTAATCGCAGGATTAGTTGGTTCACTGATCCACTTAATTCTGGGAGGTAAACCATTTCGATTGTTGCTCTCGATATTATTTTCCTGGATTGGTTTTTGGGTTGGGAACAATTTTGGATTTCGATATGGATTGTTTTTTTTCAAATACGGGCCTATTTATTTTGGTGTTGCTGTCTTTGTGAGTCTTATTCTGGGTTTGATCGGTTATTGGATATCCGGTGAAAACCAAAAACCATCAATCATGTAAGAGGAAATATATGAGCTGGATTACATCTCGAGAAAGAGCCCGGGAAGGAGATCTGATCTTATTGATTGGGGCCAAACAAAAATATATTTTATTTAATCTTATTCAAGGCGCTACTTTCCAAACACATCGAGGTATTGTGAATCATGATGACCTTATCGATCAGAAATGGGGAAGCGAAATCTTCAGCCATAAGGGAAGTCCATTCTATATATTTCAACCAGGAATAGAAGAACTGATCATGACCACAAAGCGTAATACGCAGATCATGTATGCTAAGGATATCGGATATCTACTATTAAAGTTAAACATCATAAGCGGAAAAAAAATAATTGAAGCTGGAACAGGTTCTGGCAGTTTAACGCAGGTGATTGCCGCGGTAATAGGCAGCGAGGGTCATTTGTATAGCTATGAAATGAGGCCGGGAATGCAGAATCTGGCTAGGAAAAACCTAAAGCGTCTTGGTGTAGGTATAGAAACAAGAGTTACTTTTATCGAAAAGGATATTGAGGATGGATTTGATCAGAATAATATAGACGCAATTTTCCTTGATGTTCCTAACCCATGCGATTATTTAAAGCAAGTGAAAAGTGCGCTTGCACCAGGAGGTTTTTTTGGAACCATTCTTCCGACAACTAATCAGATCATAAAATTGTTGATTGAATTACGTAGGCAGCAATTTGCCTTTATTGAAGTTTCTGAAATAATATTGCGCCACTATCAAGCGGAAGCAACAAAACTTAGACCTACTGATAGAATGGTTGCTCACACGGGATATTTGATATTTGCCCGCCCAATTAGCCAATTCGAAGAGTGAAGGAGGAAAAATGAGAAGGAGACCTATCCGGCCGATAAGAAGAAGGATGTTTGGCGAACGTCAGCCTGTGTCAATTCCACCGAAATTACGAGAAGCGCACAAACTATACGCTGCTGGAGAATACCAGGAAGCAGCGAAAATATATTTATTGCTCGCTGATAAGGCAGTCCTGAGGAATATCCCACAAGCTCCAAACTTATATTTTCGGTCATCTGCAGCGTTCTTGAAAACAGACAAAGATGAAGAAGCGAAAGCGGTTCTTATAAAGGGTTTCAGCTGGTTGAGTGAGAGGAAGAAATGGAATAAATTGAAGAAGAGCGCTGATTTTACAATCGACAGGCTCCGCAATGACAATCAACAAGACCTTGTGATTTTTGTGCAGGATTGGATTTCCGAGAATGTACCAGATGACGTGAAGAATTCAAGTGTATGGAAAAAGGTAACAGTACCCCAAGATCATTCTATGCGATTACCTTCAAATTGCGGTAACTGCGGAGGACCGGTAAATCCTAGAGAGGTTGATTGGTTTGATGCATCAACCGCTGTATGTAATTATTGCGCTTGTGTTATCCGTAACAGTTGAGATAATGAATCATTGTTATAAGCAATTTATCGACTCAACACGCTTAGAGTTATTAAATCTCCATCAAGATCTATCTAAAAACCCCATCGCTTCGAATCTTATACAAGCAGCTGTTTTAATCCCAATTACTGTCTGGGAAAATGAACTTGTT
>CAZBCD010000017.1:18280-19637 GCA_964490205.1 uncultured Pelolinea sp.
ATCCTTTTTATAAAGAGAACAAATTCAGTAAATAACCACCAGAATCAGATTTCATTTCCTGGTGGTGCTATTGAAAAAAATGATACGGATCCACAGGCAGCTGCCTTGCGGGAAACAAAAGAGGAAATTGGAATAAAAAAGAAAGACATAGAAATTCTTGGTAAATTAAGAGCCAAAAATACCTCTACCGGGTTCTACATATATCCTTTTGTAGGCTTCATTCATAAACTAGAGGAAATTCAAATTAATAAATTAGAAGTTGGACGGATAATTTATGTCCCAATAAAATGGCTGTGCAATCCTAAAAATTCTCACACGGAAATATATGAAGGGCAAAATAAAATTAGCCACCCTGTTATTGTATTTTCAAATTATGATGGGGAAAAGGTCTGGGGGGTAACCGCTTCACTAGTGAGGCAATTACTTGAAATAATAAAAAAATAGCGAAGCAGATCGCTTCGCTATTAATTGAATATATTTGTAAATTAGGCTTCCTCAGAATCGCCTTCTTCATCTTCCTTTTTCCCGTGTTCGATGACTTCGGGTTCAGCGCCTTCCTCAACTTCTTCAAGAAGTTCTTCTTCCTCAACAACTTCCTCGACCTCCTCCTTGATTGATGAGGCAACAGCTATTAAGTCTTCTGGATCTGATAAGAACTCGACATTTTCGATGGTCGGAATGTCCTTCATATAAATCGCCGCACCTAGTTCCTCCAAGATGCTAACATCTACTTCAATTACTTCGGGTAGATCCTGGGGAAAACATTCAACTTCGATCTGGTCAAGACCTGAAACAATTATTGCGCTGTATTCCTCCAAAACTGGAGCAACGCCCACCAATGAAATTGAAACATTTGTGCGGAGTTTTTCTTTCAGGGATACTGCAAGAAAATCTACGTGAAGAAGTTCGCTTTTTATGTAATCTTGTTGAATTTCACGAACTAAGGCAGCGTGTTCTTCGCCTTCAATATCAATCGTAAGGATGGTTGAGCCAGACACTTTATTTAAAGTATTCGTTGTATCTCTTTTATCCAGGGAAATTGGTAGTGATTTTAATTGACCCCCATAAATAACCGCAGGGACTTTTCCCGCAAGGCGGATATTTTTTACTTTTTTACCAGTGATAGTTCTTTTTTCTGCTTTTAGAAGTACTTTTTCCATTTCTTTCCTTTCGCGCCTCTCACCTGACTAAAGGTTACCTTCGCTCAATTGAATAAGACAAGCGATTATTTTATCTATAGTGGCTAAAATCGTCAAGGTTATTATTTTTCAATCCAATTATAGGTTCGTTTTATAGCTTTTCTCCAATTATGTAACAAAGCTGACCTTTTGTTTGCATTCATAGATGGGCTCCACAT
>CAZBCD010000018.1:0-18979 GCA_964490205.1 uncultured Pelolinea sp.
ACCGCAAAAAAGGGGTAAACGAGTCCTGAAATAATGCTGAATATTGCTAGAGTAGTAATAATTTTTCTAACAAGTGGTTTCTTAATTTCATCAATTTGACTTACCGCATATGCTGCGCTAATTGAAAGGAGCAGCCAGGACTGAAAATAAAATTTAAAAATGGTGTTCATTCGCCAACCAAACTGATCACGTAAATAAAAGACTTCAGGGAACAAAATTAGACCTACGCCCAGGAAGATCATTAACCCAATAAAAGAATCTTGTTTATTGATTAGTAATCGACTTTCCGTCCGCTCAGCTTTCTTTAAGAAGTTGATAACTATTGTAATCACAACGGAAATCAAAGTGATCATAACCAGAATATCGATTGGATCTGAGATTATTTTTTCGAAAGTTCCCAAAATCAATTCTTTAGTATTGCTCCCACCATAAATTGAAATCAATGCCAGATAACGCTGCATGCTCTGTTGAATAGTATCTTCATAATTTCTATTTAAACTATTTTGAAAATATCCATATAGATCAGGTATAGCTCCAACAATAAATAGAACAATCATTGAACCCATCAAGCTGAATAGATACCCACCGAAAGTAATCAAAAAATTCCTTCTAACAAGGGTTATGGGTAGATCAGCAAGAATCCGGAAAAATAAATCCGATAATACTATTACTATAAAGGGAAAGAACATAACGAGCAAATGAATACTTCGGGATTGAAAAATCAAGCTAGGTAATAGTCCACCAGCCTGAGAAGAAAAACTAATCAAGAAGGGAAAATATAGCAAAGTGCAAATAAGGCCTAAAGTAAAAAGCAATATTATGGTTTCCTTTAACATTTCTCCAATGGATTCTCTTTTTGGATAAATTGAGATAATAAATATCACCCCTACCATCCCAAAGTAAATAGGAAAATCCCAGGTATTAATAAAAATTAAACTCCCCAGAGCCAATGCTAAAAACCAATTAAAACCCTTTCTCCAAAAAGCAGTTACGTTTTTTATTAAACAAAATTTATTCTCTTTCACTTCTAATGAATATGTATATCCGGAGATTATGCAAAGAAGTACAAAAGGTATGGCCAATACATGTGGATGAAGATCTCCTAGCAAAAATGAAAAAAATGGAAATTCATCTATGATTTCCCGAGGCTGTCCTTGGATTGTAAAATCCTGCAACACACGCGAAGCCCGCCACCACCAAGTTCCACCAATTCTTCCAACATGCCAATTGAGAGGTAATGGAGGTGGCTGGGATAATTCTTTAATATCCAACCAACTCCAAAAGCGTGAAACCATTCCACCACTCTGATCTGGTTTCCATAAAAATCCGAGTGAATGGAGCAATTCAAGCAAACCTTCGCCATTGCTCACTAATAATAAAAACACAGGGGCTAAAATGCTATAAAGAAGGGCGGAATTGACCTTCTTACGAGAAAGTATTTTCTTTTCCTTCTGTATCTTCCCAATATAAATATTAAAAAGAATTCCAAACGCTCCTGCTGAAATAAGTGCAAACCAGAAAATTAGGGCTAAGTTGAAGGCTATCCCTGAATCTGTTCCAAGTATCTTTATGACAGCAGCAATGATCAAATACCCAAAATAATAATATGATATGGAATAACCAGCTAACCAGGGGTCATTTGGCGGAAATAATGGAGACCTAAGGATTCCATTAATAAAAGTAAGTTCCATAGGTTTTTCGGTACCAATAATTTCCGGATTAGCTCCTCGCATCATCGTCATAAATAATAAGGAAATTATTATCAACACTTCACTGAAAAGGATAATTCTTATATGTGCTCTAATCCAATCATATATTTCAGCCCAGAGGTGTTTCTTATATAAAGAATAAATTGATATAGATAGAATCACAATTAATGCGAAAACAGAACCAAGCTTCGTATTTCCAATGATTCCGAAAGTATTACCAATCCAATATGCATAACCCCAAAACAATAACCCGGTAATTTTCGAAAATGAATAGCCTTTTGTATACAGGTTCTTAAAAAGGACGAAACAAAGCGGGAAAGCAATCCATCCGATTATTTCAAAAAATATCCACCATATAAATAAGTCACCCATAAATTATTGCACCACCATAAATAGATTAGTATCTTCGGACGAATATATAAGTTCTAAAAAACCATTCGCGTTTAGGAAGAATTTATCAATCCCCTCCGTAGGATAGACTATTCTTTCTAATTGCCCGATAACGATGTAATCAACTTCATATTTATCAACCAGCTCCTTCGCTACTGAAATGTCAGTCGCAGAATAGAACGCATTTACATCTTCAACTCGCTTAAATACCCAATCAGAAGGATTTATTGCACGTTGTTGACGTTGATGCCAATTCCACCCGATAACACCGGGTAATCCAGTGTACATCGTGATTCTATTTCCCCAGCGATATTCAGGCACATTAGCTTCAATTATTATCGGGGTTCCCTTAATATTATCCTGCATCCAACGAATCAGCTCATAATCCTGGTTTAGATCCATTATCTGATTGTTTTCAGAATAACTGGAATAACGCATGTATTCCATTCCATCAAGTGTTATAGGAACTGTGTTCGAGATTCTATCAGTGATCTTATCGGCGCTTGCTATAATCGGAAATAGTATTACAGACATAGACAGCAGCATAATCATAGTAATCCAAGCTGAAATTGCAATATTCTTTTTACAATTCTTTATTCCCACAAGAAGTTGAGATAAGTACCACGAGGAACTTATAGCTAAGCAAGTCCACGCTTGCAAGTAGAATTTAAACACAGTGTTCATTCGGCCAATATCACCTGTAAGAACCACGAGTTCAACCAGAAGAGTAAGCCCTAAACCAATACACGTTAGAATTAAAATGAATCCCTGGTTTTCAGAACTTCCTTTCCTAAATAACAAAAGACCTGAGATTGCAATTGCTGGAATTACCAGAATACTAATTTCCACACCTTTTATAACTAAAAAAGCAATTGTTGTTAGAAGGAGTAATAAGCCAGCAATAATGCCCTTTCGGTATGGATAAAATTTATTAAGAGCAGATAAGGGTGTGATTCTCATCCAATTTACAACTTCTTTTAATAGCCAGCTGTAAATTATGAAAACAAAGTACCCCCAGTGGGTCAAATATGCCTCTAAAGGTGTCTTTTCACCAGTCCAAAAACCTATAGATGTGTATCCTTGTCCATACCATTTCGAAAATGGGCGATATAGAAAATATGTAATTAATCCAAAACTTATTGCAGTCACTATTCCCAAGATTATTGTTCTTTGCTTCATTGTAAGATTGGGGAATATTTTCTTTGGAAATATCGCGTATTTTATAAAAATATATATAATACTTCCGCAAGCGATCACAAAAGATACAGGATAATCCCAAGTGTTAGTCGGCCGTAGTGCACCGATAATAATCCCCCCTATAAACAATTTCAGTGGGAATTCTAATTTTCTTTCGTAATGCATACGTTCGCTAATTAGTGAAATTATCCAACTTAAAGCGAGGAGCGTGATGGGGAGTGCAAATAAATGAGCATGGGGATCTCCATACAGGAAAGTGAAATATGGAAATTCCGTGATCGGTTCGCCTGGAATGGTTCTGGATGGTATCCAATACCAATCTCCAGGATAATAATTAAAGTTGCTATCCTTATAAAATATCTTAATACCTTCAAAAAAAGATGATGCCTTATTAATATTTCCACCGTTGGTGTATGGACTTGCCATCTCAGATAATCTTTGAAACCCTTGAATGATCATTTTCATAGTTCCAAGATTACCGATCATTAAAACAAATATTGCAGCAACTAAACCAGAAAGGATTTTTCTTTTCAGAAGCTTTGAGCCTTTAAACTCACCATGTTTTTCTAATCCTCTTTCCGAGAGATTCCAGCCAACGCAAAATGCCGAGGAAGCTGTGAAGCTGAAAAAACTTGGCAGCAATAGATTGTAGGCAATTGACGGGATTATATTTAATAATTTTGTTGGAATTGCAGCAATAAGAAATCCCCAGTAATAATAGTTTATATAACCACCAGCGTACCATGGATCGTATGGAGGGTAACTAACGCTCTTGATTAATGCGTTGAAATAGGAGAAATCCATTGGCTTTTCCCCTCCCTTATATGGATGCCAAAGATCTGGGTTCCCAATCCGGATAAGCAGGAAAAGAATGAAAAAGATAAAAATAATCGTTTCAATAAAGATAATCGATTTCAGGTTGTGGGATAGTTCTTGGATTATCTCATTTTTTCCCCGATTGAACAGAAAAACATTAATTACAAAGAGTATCATAATACAATAAACAATTGTCAATTGGGTAACTTGAACCCCAAATGAGCCTGTTATCCAAACGAAAAATGTCAATATGACCAGACCGGCAATTCTTAAGATCGGCCATCCTTTTGTATCCAAACCCTTGAAAGCAATCCTAACGATTGGATATACTATCCAACCCAGAATAGTTATACCAATATACCAAACTGAAACAGATATAAATGGATATTTATTTTGAGGGGCATCGTAATTAAAGAGATCGGCCCATGTGCCTGTACTTTTCTGGAAATCCCATATCTCATCCGACAGATTCAAAATTCCCGGTCGTTGTTCAGCCTCTTGTGGAGGAACATTCAACACTTGATCGAGGTCCACAGTTGAAAGTTTGTTAATAATGGTTCCTGATGAGAAATCTTCCGATTTTTTAAATATAAATACTTTGGGATGGTCGTAAACTGTAAATGCTTCTTCAGCAAATTGTGTGTTTATCTCTAATCCAAAAATTTCCAGTTTTGATTGGAATGTTTCAATCAATTCATATCCCAAGTTGCCAGAGTAAATTCCTGGCTCCGCTTTTATGTAGCATTTCTGGATATCGGTTAAATTACATCCAATTATTTCTTTGTAGAATAATGTAGACAGTGGATACTTTTCAGGAATTTGAGTAACGCTGCCCCACTGTCTATTAGAACTGAGAACAATATAATCAGCCTGGTCAAGTATTGAAATAAACCGTGATAATTTATCCTCGTTGTCATCCCAATACATCTGAAAATTTAAATCCGATTGATAAACTCCTGAGTAATTATCAAATGGATTCAATCCATACATGAATAATGGCAGTGTATCATCCCAATCAGTTTCCTTGGCAATTTTACTGCCATATAAAAAAGCAGGTAATGATACACCTTGCTCTCCAACACTGACAGATAGTTCATAGGCCACATCAGGTTCTAAAATAATCGGCTCCTCAAAGAGGATAGAATACTTCTGACCTCGGAAATCAATCCTATCGGAATATTGGTCAAATAATTTTCCTGTTGACAGAATTTGCCCAGTAGATGGATCTATAACATCTGCAGTTAATGAAACCTTAATTTTTTCATTTACATCAGTGCGCATCCGAAAAAGATCTATCGCAAATAATTCCCCTTTTTCAATTGGTGTGAATGTATAACTATATGGTTCTCCTGGCAACGTAGGTTCGGCAAACTCAAAAATCCGTCTAAATAAATCTTTTCCCACTATTTGTTGCACAACACTTATAGTTCCCGAGAACTGAAGTTTAGCTTTAGATTGCATGGAACGTAAGGAAAAGGTATATTCTTTACCTTCTTCTAACAAGACTGAAGTTGGTAAATCAAACTGATAACTTTGACCTCTAGCATCATCCTCCACTCGAAAAGAATCGTTGACTTCAATTTCTGCAAGGACGTCATTATTGTCTTTTGCATAGATCTCAAATGCAAGATGTTGATCTTCTAATAATGAGGTTTCTGCAACAATATGGTCAAATGCGATTTTATAAATGGAAATATCGTTTATAGGGATAAAATCAAAAGACAACGACTTTCCTGGATCCAACTTATAAAATTTTGGGTACGGTAAAGGTTGGGAAAATTCCCCATTACTGTTCTTAATTCTCAAATTGATCGTTCCTTCTATATTTCTGTAAATCCATTCACTGGCTTCTATCCGCGTCATAGGCTGCCGATATATATTGATAAATGCTGAAGCCCAAGCGGTGGTAGAAATTAAAATAAATAATACAAATATTGAATAAAGAGATTTTTTCAACCACGCCGGTTTAATAATATTTTTTGTTCTAATTAGAATGTAATCAACTAACCAGCCAGCGGTAATCGAAAATGGTGGATACACTAATAAGAAATAGCGCATGGTAGGATTCCATCGAATTGCTTGCCATAACAGGTAAATAACGTTCCAGCTCACCAGCAAACCATAGCGCTTCCACTCACCCATAATAACCTTCCCCCCCATCATTAAAAGCCCGATAATGGATAGAACTCCAAATGACATACCCATTCCCCAAATAACCATGTTTTTTATTGGAAAGAAAATTGATCGTCTTGCCCATTGAAGAGATGGAGGGTAATTGCTTAATCCTGAGCTTAAAGCACTTAATTCCCTCAAATTATTTATCCATTTTGGATTCAGTGAAAAATCGAAAAAACCAGGTCCAGAAAAAGCATATGGCTGGAAAATTCTAAACACAACCAGGCTCAATACACCGGCAACAACTATATTCCGCAGGCGAATTTTCCATTTATTATCTGATAATTTGAAAGCAGTACTTGGATCAGATAATAATATAGCAGCGGGAAGAAGAACCGCAGCAACTACAGCGTTGATCTTTGAAGTTGCAGCAAAACCTAATGCGACAGAAAAAAGCACAAAATAACCAATTCCCTTCCACTCCTTGATTATGATTTTCCATTTCGAATCGTATTGAGTCGCGCAAAGGCGGTGTCGTTCAAGACGCATAACTCGCACAGCTGAAAAGAATGCAAGCATAGTAAAGAATGTTGTGAAATTATCAACAATAAAATAATGAGATATCTGAATAGGTAGAGCCGCACAAGCATAGAATAATGCAGAAAATAATCCATTACGATTTGATTGGAATAAATCCTTTGCTATTAAGAACACTAAAATGATCGTGCCTAGATCGAAAATTCCTGAAAGATATCTTCCAATAATATGTATTTCAGAATAACTGGTTTGGTTAAGAAATTCTCCTACATACCGAACAAGAAATATTGGTAGCGTTCCATAAACAAAAAATGGAAATGTTTGGTTCCCATTTACGTCAATAACATTATGCGGATTGAGGGGTGAGTTATTTGTATCAAAATATTCGCGTACACTTGTTACCGGTCTAATAGCTGTTTCAACCATCGTAAGAAAGCGTTCATCCGGATGAAGATGGTAGTTCTCATCCCAGTTTATCCCTTCAAACCGGAAATATGCACCACACGCAATCACCAGGATTAACCCAAAGAGTACGAGCAAGTCCCCTCTTTTTATCTTATTAATCATATTATCTCTATGTTCGAATTAATCTATACCTTCCACAGTATAAATGATGAATTCTTTTGCCGGTATCCTTGAATAGAAGATGGATGCTTCACCATCAGGATAATATCTATCAAGTTCAATTAAGGCTTCGTTGTCCTCAGGTTTGAAAATATATAATTTATCTCTTGGAATCTCTGTAGTGTCCGATATCTCATTCACCCAAAGAGCATAATCTTTTCCAGGATACCCGGCATTAAAACCCACCAAGCGTGTGTCCACCCAATGGGGATAAGGAATAACATAAGCATGGTCTGGATTGTTACCAGATAGAATAAACTTTTTAATCACACCTCCAATTTCCGATGAGTTCCATACGTTCTTGTCAAACTGTTCTATATACTCATTGAAGACGATGTGGAAGTTATTCGACATTGACACTAGGATAATAACCAATCCTATAGATCCAGCGATTATGTGTGATATTTTTTTTGGGAAATATTTAATAATTGCGTTAATAAACATAGAAAATCCAATACCGATAATAACAAATATGGGTACAACCGCGCCCGCGCTTCTATTTAGCGAAGGATTTTCTCCTGGGTAAGCAAGAGACAAGATAGAAGGCATCATTAAAACTGGAACAGATACTAACAGAGACGCCACCTCCCAGCTTCTTTCTTGTTTAATTTTGTGAAATAAGTAAATCACACCAATAAAGAAAAAACTGGCGCTTACGAAATCTAGCGCAGGCCGATTTGGTACAGAATGCACCCATATCTGACCATTTTGATAAAATGGCATAATAATAGAATCCCAAAAATTCTTAACAAATAGAGTAAACACAGGTTCATTAAAGGGCTTCTCAATTTGTGTAATCCGCGAAAGTGCTCGGTACCCGAAACTTTCTGGATAATCAAACCAATACCTGAAAAGTGGGAGAAAAATCGAGAAAGCACCTAATCCTACAATAACCAAACCAAAAATCGTCTGAATACGATAGTTGGAGGATTCTTTATTGGTTAGATACAAGAAAAAGATAATGACAACCAATATTGGTAAAATGCGGAAAGAACTATATCCATGTAAACCTAACCCTAATAATAATCCGCTTATCAGAAGAAAATTTCTGTCTCTTTTCCTTAAACCGCCAATTAAATAATAGAGAACAGGGGCAGTAAATAACGGGTACAAAGAATAACGTAGACCCACTCGAGAAATCACGTTAGGCCAATACCCGATACCTGCCAGTAAAAATGCTGTAAGTCCCCCCCACTTGTTCGATTGATCTTTCCCAATTAAGAATATGAATGGTAGTGTTAATAGCCCAAAGATAACAGTACCTATCTTTAAACTTAAAAAGTTCAATTCTGTTTCAAATATTCTGATAATTAATGCAGTGAAGTAGAATTGAATCGATTCCCGCCCTGTATTTCGTATGAAAAACACCGGGAAATTTCCCCTCAACACATCCATCACATCTAATAATTTTTCTGCGTGGTCACTAAACATTTCGCTTGGGATTTCATTAAGCTGAAAAATTCTGAAAAATAAAATAAAAATACTTGCAAGAAATATCAGGATTAAGAAAACCAGATCTTTCTTCTGTGGTTTTCCAGTTGAATAAGTTTTTGGTTTCCAAACTGTACTGACTAAAAATATTATGCCCATACCCCATACAAGTAAATTTAATAAATTAAACTGATTTCCTGAAAACAGGAAAAAAGAAGCAATTTGAAAAAAAATATATAAAATAAGAAATAACCCCTTTTTCCCAAATTGAAAATTATTTTCTGTTGGAGCTTTTTTTTGTTTTTTTAAAATTGGTTGATACGCAAAACCTGCCCATAAAAACACTACAGAAAGCAGATATATGATAAGAGCCAATGCCGGATGCGAGCAGGATGGCTCGAAAAATACTTGTGCAATTAACGCCAATCCCGAACCCAAGATAATCTTCCCATTTCCTTTTCTGTGTGAGGGATAATTTTCACTTCGCTCAGTTGATTGAACTTTTTCTCCTGATCCAATGTTAAGGTGATTATGAATATCAATAGTGGTCTCAGAATCAAATAGAGATTTTATATACTCAAAAATACTAGGTTCCTGCATCGCTACCCATCTTTTTGGAAATAAACAATGTATAAGCCCCTTCAGGTGATTCCTGCTCCAGTAAATAGTGCCTTTTCAACCAAACAGATACAACCCATAAATTCCATTTAGAAGGAACCAGTATCCATTTTCCAAAGATTTTCTTACTTATCCAGGATGGAATTCCGAATAAGTGCCCCCATTCTAAGATTTTCAATGATATCTTTGGGAAATAATTCCAGGATTTCATTATTTCAAATCCCGCAGATCCTAATCTCTCTTCCCATTTAGATACCGGGTCTGGATGATAATGACGTGAGACCTTGTTAAAAAAACGTTGATAGGATTTCGCCCAGTTATTCAATCCTAACCAATTGAAGAACCTCCCAATCGAAAGGTTTTTGGTGAAATTTCCATTGGGGACTGTTATTATAAAAATTCCGGAATCCTTCAATATTCTTTTTACTTCACAGAATACAGGTTCAAGGACATTAATATGTTCAAGGACCGAATTGCTAAAAACAGTGGAAAAGTACCTGCTCTTGAAAGGTAAGCGATCACCTGATCCACATATATGAAGTTTGCAGCCTTTTTTTTGTTTTGCATTGAGCAGTTCTAAGAACGCGGGGTCAATTCCAACATCGATAGAGCGAGGAAAAGTTTCTGATGTAAAATGTCCGTCGCCAATACCCAGATCGAGTATGGGAGGTGACATATCGATATCTTGATAATACCTTCCTTCTACAGCGCGTAAGAATCCCCGAAAATACGGCAGCGAGGATATATTTTTCCAGAAGAGGTCAAGATATATTTTCTCCATTCATATCCTATTATTCTGAAGAGGGATTCATTTCATTATGAATTTCTTTAAATAACCTTAAATATTCTTCCGCTATTGAAAATGGGGTGTATTGTTCTCTAATCCTTTGATATCCTTGTATGTACTTATTCTTATGTTCTGATACTTTAAACACTGCCCGTGCTAATTCTCCAGAATCCCCAATTGGAATAACCTCGCCCATGCCATGCCTGATTACGGGTTGTCGAACTCCCGGCAAGTTTGAAGCAATACTTGGGACTCCACTCATCATAGCTTCAATTTGTACTAACCCAAAAGCTTCCGTCGAATTCAGGCTTGGAACAGTTAGAATATCTAGGTTTGGATAGAAACAAGCCATTTCTTGAGGAGACAATAATCCCAAGAATTTCCAGTTGCCCTTTTGCCGATAATGATTTATTATCGGCATCAATCTTTCAATGTAACGTTCTTCACCTAGGATGTTTTCATACGGTCCTGCGAACCACACCACTGTCTTCGGATATTTTGAAATAATCTTCTCTAATGCTGATAAAAGAACTTCTACACCTTTCTCTGTTGCAAAACGCGCAGCCATCCCAATAACAGGGTGGTTATTTGAAGGATTATGCTGTTGCCTAAAGGCTTGAATTTCTGTTTTTGTAATATCTGGAAGTTCAACAGGAGGATTGACCACTGCTAATTTTTCCTTAAAACGGTTAATGAATTTTGAATGGTCTGCATAATCTTGTGTATAAGCAACGATTCGATGTGTGAATACTCCAGCGATATGATTCATCATGTGCACACCCTGGTTTGCTACCCAATTTAAAATCCCTCTAGGCATTCTTAAATCACAATGATATGTTATAACAGTTGGTTTTTTATGAATTCTTCCTCTTAAAGCCAATCCAGCCGCATCCAACTGGGGAAGATGCAAGTGGATCACATCATGTTCTCTGATCAGTTTATTTGCCAACCACCCAAATGCGGGCATTATCACCCCCTTGCTCACACGCATGAGCACAGGTGCGCGGATAATTTGTACTCCATCAAGTATTTCATTTCTTGGGAGAGCATTATCATATTGTGATGTAAGAACAGTAACAGCATGTCCCTTTTTAACAAGTGCTTTTGCCAAGCGTTCAGCATATATCGTTAACCCACTAGTATGCGGTCGGTAATATGTCAGTTCAATTAATATCTTCATTAATAGCTATACGAATAATTCTTTATTTTCTGTTACCCATTGGTATAGCAATGAAAGACCATTTTCCACGCTTATCTTTGGGTACCAACCAAGGTAATCCTTGACCTTTGAGATATCCGAAATATAAATCTTCTGGTCACCAGGGCGCCATTCTTTAAAATCTACCGGTATTTCTTTCTCATGAATTTTCTCAAGTATGGGACCAAACTCCCGCCATATTGAAACAGAATTCTCCATGCCCCCACCGATATTGAATATCAGACCTTTTATGTCTTCTTTCCTCTCGATCGCCAGATCGTAAGCATTCATCAAATCATCTATGAAAAGAAGATCTCTTACTTGTTTCCCATCTCCATAAACAGTAATCGGTTTGCCCGCCACCGCGGCAATTACAAACCACGCAACCCAACCTTGGTCCTCTATCCCGAATTGGCGCTTCCCATAGATACAGCTCTGCCTAAAAACAACTGTTGGAATGTGATAGATTCTTGAATAATCCTTGACGTATTGATCACCGCATCCCTTTGAACACCCATATGGTGAGTGAAAATCTAATAATTGATTTTCACTGACACCAGCAGGAAGATTTTTGAATGAATATCGTGTTTCTTCTTCAACAACTGGAATGTCTTCAATCTCTCCATAAACCTTATTCGTAGATGCATAAATTACCAGTGGCTTTTCCCCACATATTCTCGCCGCTTCAAGCACATTGAAGGTTCCAGCTGCATTTACACTGAAATCAAATTGAGGATCAGCAACCGATGTAGTTACTGCAACTTGTGCAGCCAAGTGGATGATTATATCTTTTCCCCCTACTACACTCATTAACTTTTCAAAATCGCGGACGTCGCCCTCGATAAAAATAAAGGATTTATCATTGGTTTTGGATGAAACCCATTCCAAATTTTCTTTTGCCCCACGCCTTGATAAATTATCATATATTGTGATATCATCCCCGTTTAAAATCCGACGGCAGGCATAATTTGATCCAATAAACCCAGCCCCACCGGTAATTAATATATTTTTTGCCATCTTTTTTCACACTTATTTATGTTTTATTTCTTTCGAATTTACTGGCTTAGCAGATCGTATCTTCTTAAGTATGTCGGAAATAGATTCTCCTTGTTTCATGACTGCGATAAACCCGATAATCGTTGTTATGGCGATTTGAACAAGATGAATCACAACTGCGATACCTAATGATTCCTCCCTATTTATATTAAATACAGAAAGCGCCGCTATCATTGTGCCTTCAAACACACCTAAACCAGCTGGTGCGGAAGGAAGAGCGATCCCCAAGGCAAGAACACCTTGAGTGAAAATTGCCCACCAGAATTTAACATCACCATGAATAGTATTAATGCCATAAAAAAGTATGAAAGCCCATAACACCCATGAAATGATGATCCAAAAAAGAACAGAAATAAATTGCCTCCAATTGGTTAGGATCAAGAATCCATCAATGATCATCTCTATCTTCGGTAATATCTTTTCCATGAAAATCGCGTTTCTTTTTCCAATATTCCGCAACCAGGTTTTCACTTTTTCAGCGTTTAAGGCAATGAGGAAACCAGATATTAGAAATAACAAAAAAAGAATCAGAAAGGCAAAGGCAATCGGACGATTAGCATTTATTTGTGAAACGAACGGAAACGTTACCAGAAACATAGAAGCGGCGATGACAAGATCTAAAGATCGTTCGACGATTACACTAGAAAATATTTTAAATGCGTCCTCGGAAGCAGGTTTTGCGAATAGAATGGGCTTGACCAATTCGCCAGAACGGGGGATCAAGTTATTAAATAAATATGATTCATTTGTTACAAGAAATGAATCAATAAAATTCACTTTCGGTAACAATTTCATCCATGCCACAGCCCTAGCAGCCAACGAAACAAGAGTTATAGCAACAATAATCAGAATATCAATAAAACCTATTTCTGATAATGAACTAACTAGATCATCAATATCTACAACTTTGAAAATAAAAGAAGTTGCCAGAATGCTGATCAACAGACCTGGCAGCCAGCGTAGTATCTTATTTATTACTAACTTTCCTTTCAATCATCCTCCAACTGCAATACCGCCATGAAAGCTTCCTGCGGAATTTCAACATTCCCAATTTGTTTCATGCGCTTCTTGCCTTTCTTCTGTTTTTCCAAGAGTTTTCGTTTCCGACTCACATCCCCACCATAGCATTTTGAAGTTACATCCTTTCGCAGAGCTTTTACATTAGCCCTTGATATGATCCTGCTATCCGCAGATGCCTGAATTGCTACATCAAATAACTGCCTGGGGATTAATTTCTTTAATTTACTTACTAATTTTTGACCTTTTTTATAGGCTTGCTCTCTGTGGACAATTGTGGCCAACGCATCTACGGCTTCCCCCCCAATTAATACTTCCAACTTGACCAGATTTCCCGGTTTATATTCGCGAAATTGGTAATCCATTGAGGCATAGCCGCGAGTCTTCGATTTCAAATCATCAAAAAAATCTACGATGATCTCTGATAACGGTACTTCAAACCGAAGCTGAACACGGTTTGGAGCAGGATATTCCTGCTCAATGAAGATTCCATTACGCTTAGTAACTATTTCCATAACAGCGCCATAATATTCAGTAGGCGTGAATATCCATAAATCCATCCATGGTTCCCGAATTTCTTCTATAAGACTTTCTTGTGGCAGTTCAACAGGGGAATCGATAAAAATAGACTGTCCATCAAGGAAGATGATCTCGTATTCTACTGTAGGAGCGGTCAATACAATATCCAGGTTGTATTCACGTTCTAATCTTTCCTGGATAATCTCCATATGAAAAAGCCCTAAGAAACCACATCGAAAACCGAAATTTAACGCTTGAGATGTTTCCTGCTCAAAAACCAGTGAAGCATCATTCAGCTGTAATTTTCCAAGCGCTTCTTTGAGATCCTCGTAGCTTTCACCTTCAACTGGATAGATTCCAGCGTATACCATCGGTTTTGGATTCTTATACCCTTGTAGCGGGATTGTTGCGGGATTAGAAGTAGAAGTGATAGTGTCACCCACCCTACATTCACGCACAGTTTTTAATCCTGTAGCAATGTATCCTACGTCACCTGGTTCTAATATATCAATCTCACGCATACCGGGGCTAAACACACCTATCTCTACTGGCTTATAATCCATATCCGTTGCCATTAAACGAAGTGAATCTTTTATGCTGATGCTGCCTTCAAACAATCTGATGTAAGCGATGACACCTTTATAGGTATCATAATGTGAATCAAATATCAGTGCTTGGGTTGGGTTTTCTTTCTTCCCTTTGGGTGGGGGAACTTTTTCCACGATTGCCTTCAATACTTCTTTAATGTTCAATCCTTGTTTTGCAGAGATGCGTATCATTTCGTCAGAATCAGTTCCCAGTAAATTACTCAGGTCGTCAGCAACATCATCCGCGTGCGCAGAAGGCAGATCAATTTTATTAAGAACCGGGATAATAACAAGATCAGATTCAAGTGCCAGATAAAGATTTGCCAGGGTTTGCGCTTCAATCCCCTGGGTAGCATCAACCACCAATAATGCCCCCTCGCAAGCTGCAAGCGCTCTACTTACTTCATAATTAAAATCCACATGGCCGGGTGTGTCGATTAAATTAAGTTCATAATTTAAATTATGATACATATAAGACATTCGTACTGCAGATGCCTTTATTGTGACACCCTTTTCCCGTTCGAGGTCCATGCTATCGAGCAGCTGATCAACCATCTCCCGTTCCGAGACTGTTCTAGTTGCCTGTAAAAGGCGGTCTGCCAACGTCGACTTGCCGTGGTCCACATGAGCTATTATACAGAAATTTCTTTTTAATTTTGTTTGCATACTAACCTGTTAGTATACACGATAAGCCCAATCCACCTTCATTCGCCTTTTGTTGGATCGAAGATGAGATATACTAGAAATTCGACATTCCCTTTCGGCCCCCTGATTGGTGATTCGGCCACACCAAGCACATTAAATCCCTCGTCTCGCGCGGTAGATATTATATCTTTAACCACTTTTTGTCGATCCTTATCACTACGGATAACTCCCTTCCCTTTCGCAGCAATTATTCTGCCAACTTCAAATTGAGGTTTTATAAGCGCAATTACTCTTATTTTCTGTTGGTTACACCAATTTTTGACAATCGGAAAAACCCGCTTTAAGGATATAAAAGAAACATCAATTGTTACAAGCTCGATCGGTTCAGGGAAACTCTTAACATCCTTTACATTCACCCTTTCCATTTTGATTACCCTTGGATTATTCCGTAAGGATTGATGCAGTTGACCATATCCAACATCCACTGCATATACTTTTTTAGCACCATTCTGTAAGAGACAATCTGTAAATCCCCCGGTCGAAGCACCGATATCCACACAAATTTTTCCCCCAATATTATTCATTTTAAATTCATTAATCGCTTTTTCCAGTTTTAACCCGCCCCGAGAAACATACTTGGGTTTGCTCCTAATTGCAATGTGACAGGAAGGATCAAATGATTCGGATGATTTATGAACCAGCTGGCCATCCACTTTGACCTCACCTGCCATTACTAACCGCTGGGCCTTATTACGGCTTTCGACCAGCCCAGAATTAGTCAGCAAAATGTCAATCCTTTGTTTCTTCATAATTCATATGTAATAATTCTAATCGGCAAATATGATAATATTTTGAAATGCTTAAAGATATTATAAAAAGTTTACGAATAAAGCAGTGGATTAAGAATGGTTTTCTCTTCGCGGGCATCATATTTGATGGCCAATTGTTCAATATTGATGCTTTTTTTCGTACAACAGTTGGATTTCTCATCTTTTGTTTAATATCAAGTAGTGTTTATTACCTAAACGATGTCATCGATAAAGAAGCAGATAAACAGCACCCAATAAAAAGTAATCGCCCAATAGCATCTGGGAGAATACAAGTAAGCACAGCTATATTTATCGCGCTGCTGATGAGCTTATTAGCTTTTATTGCTGCATATTTCCTCTCCATTGAATTCCTAATTTTATGTTCCACATATTTCCTAATGATCATCCTCTACTCAAAATGGCTAAAACGCATTCCCATTATTGATGTAATGATCATTGCGGCAGGATTTGTTATCAGGGTTGCTGCAGGGGTTTCCTTGATCAAAGTAGAAAGATTTTCCCCTTGGTTATATATAGTTACCACTCTTTTATCCTTATTTATCGGATTCGGGAAAAGGCGAGCAGAACTGGTTCTTTTATCAAAAGATGCCAATCAGCATCGAATTGTTTTTGAGGGATATTCGATTCCCTTTCTTGATCAATTAATCACAATTGTTTCAAGCGCAACTGTAATAGCATACAGCCTTTATTCTTTTTCCGCACCAAATTTACCTGAAAATCATTCGATGATGCTAACCATACCCTTTGTTTTATATGGAATTTTTCGGTATTTATACCTCATACAAATAAAGCAATCAGGCGGAGCTCCTGAAGAACTCGTCCTGAAAGATAAACCCCTACAGATGTCCGTATTTTTCTATGGAATCAGTGTATTAATAGTTTTCTATTTAATTTGAATTTATGCCCGCGATTATTTCTAAAGCCCCGGGGAAGATCATCTTATTCGGTGAACATGCCGTTGTCTATGGTTTTCCTGCCATTGCTGTACCAATAGACGCAGTCCAAGTAAGGGTATCAATTCTTCCTGTTATCATAGAGAACCAATCCATCATCAAGATTCGCAATATTGGTTGGCATGAAGATATCCCGTTCACTGAACTTGATGAATATGATCCTATTCGGACATCTGTCGAAAATGTATACGCCAATATTAATCAAAAGCCTCCTCATTTTGAGATGACGATTTCCTCATCCATACCGATCGCCGCCGGATTGGGTTCCAGCGCGGCTTTGGCCGTGGCTATAACGAAGAGTATGAGTCAATTTTTAGGTATTTATCTATCAAATGATGAAATCAATGCATTGGCATATAAATCTGAAGAGATCCAACATGGTTCTCCCTCCGGAATCGACAATAGTGTTATCACGCTTGGTCAACCAATCCTCTTTAGAAAATCAAAACCTATCTCTCAAATTATAATAAAGAGCCCTATCCACATCATTCTCGCTGATACAGGAAAACGCACATTAACCAAAGAGGTGGTCGCTTTCGTATCAAATAACCTGGAAAAGGAACCTGATTTTATCAATCTGATTCTGGCAGAAATTGGAGGTGTGGTAGAAAAAGCTGTCAAAGCCTTACTTGATGGTGATGTAAAGGAATTAGGCAGCTTGATGCTGCGCAATCACAATGCTTTAAAGAAATTAGGGGTTTCCTCAATTGAACTTGATAGATTGGTTGAATCCGCCTTAATAAATGGCGCATTGGGGGCAAAATTATGTGGTGGAGGAAAAGGCGGATACATGGTTGCTATTTGCGAACCTGCATCCTGCAAAAAAGTTGGTTTGGGTTTGGTATCAGATGGAGCAGCGCATATATTATCCACCACGATTAAAGGTTCTAAACAAGGGAAATAGTTCATGCTAATATTTCTAAAGCTTGGCGGATCATTAATAACTAATAAGAACATCCCATTTTCCGCGAGAAAAGATACTCTAAGACATTTGGGGGCTGAAATCTCAGAAGCGCTTTACAAAAATCCTGAGCTGAAATTGCTTGTTGGTCATGGGTCTGGATCATTTGGTCATTCGATCGCCGCGCAATTTGGAACGCGGTTTGGCGTCCATTCTGCGGAAGATTGGCTTGGTTTTCAGAAAGTCTGGTGGGCCGCGTATCAATTAAACCAAATTGTAATCAAGGAATTTCAAGACTTAGGATTGCCTATCATCTCACTGCCGGCTTCATCATCTCTTGTTTCAAGTAATAAAAAGGTTGACCAGTGGAACACACAACCAATTATTTCAAGCTTGAAAAACCACCTGCTACCAATGGTATTTGGAGATGTTGTCATCGATAAAGAATTAGGTGCAACGATTTTTTCTACAGAAGAATTATTCTCGTACTTGGTTACCGTATTACATCCAAATCGCATTTTACTTGCCGGGAAAGAAAGTGGGGTCTTTCTGGACTATCCGCGTAATCAGGATTTGATCTCATTGATCACTCCAGATACTTACCCATCAATATCGAACAAAATTAATACTTCCACATCCACTGATGTAACTGGTGGAATGGCTTCAAAAGTAAGAAGCATGCTAGATCTAATCGCGCTTGAGGAAAATTTATCCATTGATATTTTTTCAGGGGAAGAAGAGGGTAATCTCTTCAAAGTTATATCGGGTAAAAAAATTGGGACCAGACTTTCTCGCTGAATTCACCAGTTCCAAAAATTCTTATATATTACAATCTTTCAATTGAAGGGCATTGCTATTATTATGCATGATGACATTTTCTTAACTAAAGAAGGAATACAAAAGATAAAAGAGGAACTTGAAGAATTAAAGGGATCTGCTCGCGCTGAATTAGCTGCCAGATTACGGGCTGCTATTGAAATGGGAGACCTATCCGAGAATGCTGACTATATCAAAGCGAAGGAAGACCAAGGGTTTATAGAAGGTAAAAT